>NZ_CP019609.1:1800000-2100000 GCF_001998885.1 Vagococcus penaei | reverse complement strand
GCTTTCTTTTCACCGACCAGAAAGCTCTCTAATAGACCAACTACTGACAAATTTTAATCCTTTCATACCTCATAAATTATATGTAATGTTATGCCTGATGTCAACTGATGCAAGCGTAATTAATTCAAATAGTCCTTTAAAAAATTTGAAATCACTTTTTCATATTCTTTTGGATGATCAGCTAACGACTTAGCATGACCAGAACCTTCAAAAATAATAAGTTCTTTAGGCCCTTTTGTAGCATCGTATAGTTTATAAACCATTGACGTTGGAACAAACTTATCTTTATCACCATGGATAAATAATGTTGGTAAGTGATTGTTTGCTAACTGTTTAACAGCGCTAGCCTGATTAAAGCTATAGCCTGCTCGAATTTGTGTATAAAGCGATGTTAAAGGAATTAAAGGAAACGCTGGAATATGAAACATTTCTTTTAGCTGGTGAGCCAATTCATTAGTGACTGAGTCATACCCACAATCCTCTACAATAGCTTTCACTTGACTAGGCAATTTTTCACCACTTGTCATCATAACGGTAGCTGCCCCCATACTGACACCAAATAAAACAATCTCACAATCTTTGCCCTTAGTTTGAATCACCTCATCAATCCATTGTAAGTAATCTAAACGATCTAACCAACCAAAACCAACATATTCCCCTTCACTTTTTCCATGTGCACGATTATCTGGAACAAGGACATCATAACCTAAACGATAAAAAAGTTCTGCATATTGCCCCATAGTACTAGCATTTTGCATATAACCATGAGCCACAATCGCAATTTTTTTTGTTGTTTTTTCTTGATTAACCCACGTGCCACTCAATGTTAACCCATCATGACTTTTAAGAGTGACATCTGTCAACTTCTTTTGAGCAAATTTCCATTCTTTTTCCTGTTGTATGTTATCTTGTTTAGCAAGAAAATCTTTTTCACCTGGAACAATTGCATAATTGAACAAATAATTTGTGGCATATCCCAAGCCACCAACAACTATTATAACAATAACAACGAGGATAATTACCAAAATTTTTTTCACATCACCACTCCTACTCTTTTCATTATGATACACTGATTTAAATGAATTTAAAAGGAGGATTTATTATGTTAATCAGTCATTTTAATCGTCATGCTTGGATAAAAGCGGCTGCTTTCTATTTAAGAATGCAAGTCTTTGTTCAAGAACAAGGTATCCCATTACAGGCAGAATTCGATGAATTAGATAGCGACGCTATGACTTATTTAGTTATTTTTGATGATGACAAGCCCGTGGGTACTGCTCGCTACCTACAAGATGATGCTCAAACACTCCGCCTTGATCGATTATGTGTGCATATAGACTATCGGCAACAGGGAATTGGACAACAACTCGTTCGAGAGCTAGAGCAACAAGGACAACTAAATAATTGTCTAAAATCTTGCGTTCATAGTGAAAAACACGCCATCCCATTTTATAAAAAGTTAGGTTATAGTGTATGTAGTGACGATTTCATGGAAGATGGCATTCTTTGCACAAAATTAGAAAAGCGGCTACTATCTTAAGATTATGCATGCCTATTCAACTTAGCTACTATACCAATAACAAATCAGTTAATTTTTTTTTAGCTTAAAAAGTGATTTTCAAATTAAACTCTCGCACGTCATATTTTTTCATGAAAATAGTCTGTTTCGATACTCTTTTTCATAAATCTCTCACTATATTTTTAATAAAAATTAAGTTTGTTTTATCTTCGTTTTATATAATTAAAACTATACCAATGAATTAGAACACTTGTCATAACAAGTGTTTTTATTATATAATTATCAAATATTTATGAAAGGAGTTTGTTTATGTGTAAAAAAATGAAACAATCGGGGAAAATATTCATGTTACTAGCAATTAGTTTCATGGCCGTTTTATTTAATACGAGTGTCGCTTTAGCAACCGATGAAAATAAAGCCTCAGAGGAACACTCTTCACAGCAAGTCACACCTAAAAAGCAAACTTATATTATTGCGAGTGACTCAACCTACGCTCCCTTTGAATATCAAAATGATCAAGGTGATTACGAAGGTATTGACGTTGATTTAATGAAAGCTGTCGCAAAACAACATGGATTTGAATTAGAGTTTAAATTTATCGGTTTTAGCTCGGCGGTTCAAGCAGTTGAATCAGGACAAGCAGACGGTGTCATTGCTGGTATGACTATAACTGATGAACGTAAAAAAGCGTTTGATTTTTCTGAGCCTTATTTTGATAGTGGTGTACAAATTGCTGTTAAAAAGGGCAATGATGACATTACATCTTACAAGGACTTAAAAGGTCAAAAAGTTGCTGCTAAAATCGGAACTTCTAGTGCTGATTTTCTAGAGCAGAACAAAGATAAATATGGCTATTCAATTGTCTATCTTGACACAACCGATGCGCTATTCAGTGCATTAGAGATTAACGAAGTTGCAGCCATTATGGATGACTATCCCGTCATTGGCTATGGTGTTACTAAAGGACAAAACATTCAAACACCTATCGCTAAGGAATCCGGTGGACAATATGGATTTGCTGTAAAAAAAGGAACCAATCCAGAACTACTAGCGATGTTTAATCAGACGTTAACTGATATGAAAAAATCAGGAGATTATGACAAATTATTAGCAACATATATCCAAACTAATGAACCTTCTAAAGCAGATAAAGCTGCTGAAATTGACGAATCAACGCTAGCTGGTATGTGGCAAAATAACTGGCAACGATTGTTAAAAGGATTTTGGATGACTATCTGGTTAGCCTTTCTATCATTTGCCTTAGCAACTATTCTTGGTATTTTATTTGGTTTAATGTCCGTTTCAGCAAATAAAATTCTACGTAGTCTGTCAATGATTTATGTTGACTTAATTCGAGGAATCCCTTTGATGGTCCTTGCTTTCTTTATTTATTTTGGTTTACCAGGTATCCTTGGATTTAATATCCCTGTTTTTGTTGCCGGAATTGTTACGTTAACTCTAAATGCCAGTGCCTATATCTCTGAAATCGTGCGTGGAGGCATCAAGGCCGTCCCAACTGGACAAATGGAGGCTTCAAGAAGCTTAGGCTTGTCTTATGGTAAAACAATGCGTAAAATTATCTTACCACAAGCTTTTAGAATCATGATTCCATCATTTGTCAATCAATTCGTGATTTCATTGAAAGATACAACTATTTTATCTGCCATTGGTTTAATTGAGTTATTACAAGCAGGTAAAATGATTGTGGCTCGTAACTTGCAAAGTACACTTGTTTACTTCGTTATTGCCTTAATGTACTTAATCTTGATTACACTCTTAACACAAATCGGAAAAATGCTAGAAAGGAAATTACAGCTATGACCGAAAAAATTTTAGTTGAACACCTCGTTAAAAAATACGGTGATCAAACGATTCTAAACGATATCAATGTTTCCATTAATAAAGGAGATGTCGTTTGTATTATTGGCCCATCTGGTTCTGGTAAAAGTACGTTTTTGCGTTGTTTAAACCAACTAGAAGAAATATCTGGTGGTTCAATCATTATTGATGGCGCAGACTTAACTGATAAAACTACTGACATTAACCAAATTCGCCAACATATTGGCATGGTATTCCAACATTTTAATTTATTTCCTCATTTATCAGTTATTGATAACATTATGTTAGCACCCATTGATTTAGGTAAACTCTCAAAATCTGATGCAGAAGTAAAAGCGATGGAATTATTAAATAAAGTCGGACTAGCCGATAAACGCGATGTCTTTCCCGAATCGCTCTCAGGAGGCCAAAAACAACGAATTGCGATTGCTCGGGCTTTAGCTATGAATCCTGATATCATGCTCTTCGACGAACCAACATCTGCTTTAGACCCAGAAATGGTTGGGGACGTTCTGAATGTTATGAAAGATTTAGCTGAACAAGGTATGACTATGGTTATTGTTACTCATGAGATGGGATTTGCTAAAGAAGTCGCTAATCGTGTGATGTTTATTGAAAGCGGGAATTTTATCGAAGATGGAACCCCTGAGCAAGTCTTTGATCATCCAAAACATGAGCGTACACAGGACTTTTTAAATAAAGTCTTACATATGTAATAAATGACGCATGACAGTTTGTTTTTACAAACAGTCATGCGTCATTTGTATGTTCAATTAGTTAGCTTTATCACGTCATTTCAAAAAAAACGGTGATTGATTTTCACATAAAATATCGGTACACTAAGAAGGACTATTATTTGGAGGTTATTTTATGAAAAAAAATTTTTGGTTATTAGTAACTACCCTATCATTATTATTTGTGACAACTGCTTGTGGATCTGAACAGAATAAAACAATAGAATCAACCAGTCATTCAACAACAGTATCAACTAAAAAATCAACAGACTCCTCAGTGAAAACAGACGAAACCAATAATATTTCTATCAAAATGAGTCTTATTGAAGATGGGAAACAAATTATTAGTGAAGACCTTAAAGCGAACTCTGACCAATCTGTTCTTGACGTATTAAAAGAAAATTTTGAGGTTAAAGAAACTAATGGTTTTGTAACTGAAATTGATGGAAAAGCTCAAGATAAAGCTAAAAATAAATATTGGATGTATTACATCAATGGGAAAGAAGCCGATAAAGGCGCTAAAGATATCAATGTTAAAAATAATGATATTATTGAATGGCGTCTAAATGAACTTAAATAAATCATTATCTTTTATCACTTTTGTCGCATTAATAAGTGCAGCCTCATTTGTTGGTAGATTAGCCTTCCAAGGGATTCCTAATGTCCAGCCCCTTACGGATGTTATCATGATGAGTGTACTTTTTGTGAGCTTTCCTTTTGGTAGTTTAGTTGCTATTATCAGCCTATTTATTTCAAATATTTATTTAGGTATGGGCATTTGGACCATCGCTCAACTTCTATCCTATCTAACTCTATGTGGCTTGATTCATTTATGTCACAAGCCACTTTTAAGGTCATCTAAGCTGATTAGAGCCTTGTTTGCAGGTTTTTTAGGTTATCTGTACGGTTTGATTATTTCACTTGTACAGGCACCTTTTTTTGGTATTCAGGTTTTCTGGCCTTATTATTTACAAGGTTTACCTTTTGATACTTTACATGCTATAGGTAACTTGCTTTTTTACCTCATTTTAGAACCTGTAATGCTACCCATTTTTATCAAGATTCAGCAAAAATTAGACAATAAAACACTCGACAAGTAAGATACCAAACCGGTCATACACTTGTCGAGTGTTTTTTTAGATAACAGATTTAAATCGATTAATGAGTTGCTCTAATTGATTATCTAACCATGCCGCATTAGTGATGTCACGTTGAATAAACTTAGTCGGAGCCGTCCCCATATCAATCAACTTAGTTGGTACTAAATCATTGTTTTCTAGCCGAAGCGTGATTTGCGGATGAACACTTGTTGACCCACAAGCATCTGCCACCAAAAAAGCCAGCTCATAGGTGCGATCATCAACTTGGCGAATTCGATAATAACCATCTCCATGATATGTTTTTTCAGCTGAAAAATGTGGCAATATTTCGTCAAAAATTATGCGTTTCATACATCTATCTTCCCTTCTATAAAAACGTTATCATTTCATTATAACAAATAGCTAGCACAAAATAAAAGCATCAACTAGATCAATAAAACCTCTAGCCAATGCTTTTTATTTATTATTCATTTTTCTCTGCTAATTTATTCAATAACGGTGAATATTTAGTTTGTACATGTTGAATTTTATCAAGTGCTTGATTATTTTCATTTAGCCAAGTTAGTAAAGCATCTGCACCAGAATTATCAATAATATGTAACTGGCGACAATCTATGATATCAATATTATCAAGTGAAATAGTGTCCATTTCTTCATTAAATGACGCAACTGACGCAAAAAATAATTGACCTTTAATCACAATTTTCGGGCCAGAAACTTTCAATTGAACTTGAGAAATTTTCGTGACTAAAGCAATCATACTAACCAATACACCCACAATAATGCCCAAAGCTAAATTATGAGTATAAAGCACAATTGCAATCGTTAAAAACATCGTGAATGATTCAATCATCGGTGCTTCTTTAACACGTTTTAAACTATTAAAATCAAATGTTGTAATAGCAACGGTAATCATAATACCAATCAATGCTGGTGTTGGAATTTGTAACATGATGTCTTTGAAGAAAACAATCAATAAAAATAACACACCACCTGCTGTCACTGTTGATAAGCGTTCACGACCACCTGATTTGACATTAATAACAGCTTGACCAATCATTGCACATCCAGCTGGTCCACCAAAAAAGCCAGTCATAATATTGGCTAAACCTTGAGCCTTAACTTCTCGTTGACTATCGCCAACACTATCTGTCATCTCATCAACAATGGGTAACGTTAATAACGATTCGACTAAACCAACCAAGGCCAGTGTGAGTGATGTTGGTAAAATAATCCTTAGCGTATCTATAGTAAACGGTACATTGGGTAAATGAATACCTGAAACAGACCCAGCCATGTCGCCTAGTGCACCAACTGTTTGAACATTCCAACCAAATACAGTCGTACCAACAGTCAGCGTGACAATAATAATCAAGGCTGCAGGAATTGCTTGAGTAATATGAGGAAGAATATACATACCAGCAATTGCAGCAATCACCATTAGATAAGTCACTATGGTCACCTGATGAAGTTGCTGAATCTGTGCCATGAAAATGAGTAATGCTAATGCATTAATAAAACCAGCCATAACTGGCGGTGACACAAAACGCATTAATTGGTTAATTTTAAGATAGCCTAAAACTACTTGAATGATACCTGTTAAAACAGTAGCGGCAATCATGTAATCAATACCATGCGTTTTAATTAACGTCACCATTACAAGCGCCATTGAACCCGCTGCTGCTGAAACCATCGCGGGACGACCACCGGTTAAAGAAGTGACAACCAACATAATAACAGAAGCAAATAAAGCTGTAATCGGGTTTACTCCTGATACAATAGCGAAACCAATCACTTCTGGAATCAATGCGACTGATGTCACAAGTCCTCCGAAAATATCATGTTTAATATTGCCAATCCATTCATTTTTTTTATAACTTAATAGCATAATAAAGAAGAAACACCTCCATTAATCATTATCTAATTGTTGTTTATTGTTTTGCAATTGATACATATTATGATATAAACCACCATACCCTACCAATTCATCATGAGTTCCCCGTTCAACAATTCGACCCTTTTCTAAAACTAAAATTAAGTTCGCATCTTTAATCGTTGATAATCGGTGAGCAATTGCTATCGTTGTCCGTCCAGAACGCATTCGTTGTAATCCTTCCTGGATTAAAGTCTCGGTTTCAGTATCAATGTTTGCAGTAGCTTCATCTAAAACTAAAATTTTAGGATCCGTTACAATTGTTCTTGCAAAAGAAATTAACTGTCGTTCACCACTTGAAAAGCTTGACCCACCTTCAAGAACTTTTGCATGATAGTTACCGGGTAGTGTCTCAATAAATTTATCCGCTTGAACAAATTTTGCCGCTTCAATAATTTGTTCGTCTGTGATTTCTTGATTTAATAATCGAATATTGCTAGAGATATCACCATAAAACATAAAAGCATCTTGCAAAACCAGTCCTAATTTTTCTCTTAATTCCGTCATCGAGTAATCTTTAATATCCACATCATCAATTAAAATTTGTCCATCATAAAACTCATAGAAACGCATCAGGACATTAATAATTGAGCTTTTTCCACTTCCAGTGTGGCCAACGAGCGCAACTGTTTCTCCTGGATTAGCGACAAAACTAATATCATCTAAAACGTTATGTGTACCATCATAAGAAAAGGATACATTTTTAAATTCAATTTTAGCATTTGTTATAGTTGCATCCGCACCTGGATTTTGCTGTGGCGTTAATTCTTCGTGATCTAAAATTTTAATGATTCGTCCACCAGCAACTAAGCCATCTTGGAAAACACTTAACGAATCCATCATGTTAGTCATTGGATTAAAAAATTGTTGAACATATGAAATAAATGCATAAATCATCCCAACTTCAACGGGCGACTGAAATGAAAGTATGCCAAAATAGCCTAAAACTACGGCTGTCGCAAGCGCAAAAAGTAAATTGATGATTGGTGCTAATAGTAATGAATTCGTCCGTATCATGCTATAACGTGATCCCAGATAGGCATCGTTACTTTCGGCAAACTCTTTTTCTAACCGTTCTTCTTGTCGAAATATTTGAATAATTGACATACCAGAAATTGATTCATTTAACTTGGTATTTAAATGACTTAAGCGTTCACGCATCCCACGGTAAATCCTTGAACTATATTTTTGGTAATACCAAATAATGACTAATAAAATCGGGAAAAAAATCATGCTAATTAGAGTAAGCTGCGGATTAATACTCCACATCGCAACAAATGAAGCAAATACCCCAAAAATGGCCGTCATAATAAATAAGAAGAATAGCCAGAATTCAAACAATGTCTCCGTATCATTTGTCACTCGCGACACAATGGACCCAGCTGGTGTTTGATCGAAATAACGCATGCCCATCGTTTGTAATTTATTGAATAGTCTAACACGAATCGATTGATACGTCTGCAACGAGCCTTTAAAATAAAGAATCCACTGGCCAAACCAAACAATTGCTTTAAACAAAACACCGACACCATATAGAGCAGCAAAATAAAGAATAGTTTGTGTCGTTGCGTTTTTTGTTTCCAAATGATTGTCCATTAATACTTGTAAAATTTTAGGCAAGAGAATATTAATGACAGCCAATACTACCGCAAACGTCAACGCTCCAAGAAAATACCAGCGAAAAGGCTTAGCAAACGTAAACAAGCGTTTAATAATACTTACTTGTTCTTTTAACGTTAATTGTTTGGTCCATTCTGATTGTGGTTGTTCTTTCATGCTGTCACGCCCCCTTCAACTTTTTCCTCTAATTGCTGATACTCATACATTTTATTGTACCAACCATGTTGTGCAACTAGTTCTTCATGTGTCCCACGCTCAATGATTTGTCCTTTATCAATCACAATAATTTCATCTGCATGAATAACACTACTTAAACGATGGGTACTGATGATAGTTGTTTTATTTTGACGCGTATTTTTAAGATTAGATAGAATTTGTTCTTCCGTCTTCGCATCGACAGCTGACAACGCATCGTCTAAAATGAGCAATTCTGGCTCCATAATCAGTGCACGTGCAATTGAAATACGTTGCTTTTGTCCACCAGATAGTGACACCCCACGTTCACCTACTAATGTATCGTAACCTTCTGGAAAACCTAAAATATCTTGATGGATAGCTGCTTCATTAGCAAAATTTTCTACTTTCGTTTGCGTTGCTTTGGGTACACCAAAACGAATATTGTCGCGTACCGTCATTGAAAAAAGAAAATGATCTTGTGGAACATAGCCAATTGCATGTAATAAAGCATCTAAACGATAATGCTTTATTGAATCACCACCATAACGAATCTCGCCTTTATAATGGTCAAATTCTCTTAATAACAGACGTAAAATACTAGTTTTACCAGCACCGGTTTTACCAACAATCCCTAATGTTTGACCTTCTTTTAACGTAAAATGAATGTTTTTTAAACTTTCTGAGTCATCTCCCTGATAAGTAAACGAATCAACTCTATACTCCAAATCCCCACTAGCTGGTATATCAATACCGGATTGGTCTTCAACAATACTCGACTTTTCTGCCATTAATTGCTGTACACGATCATAACTGGCATTACCTCTTTGCAAGACGTTAAAGAAACGTCCAATCGCAAACATTGGCCAAACAAGCATGCCAATATAATTAAAGAAAGACACCAATTGCCCAATGCTAATGGTACCATTCACAACATAATTCCCACCAATAATAATTGACACAACATAAGACACACCGATAACAATAGCAATTAAGGGATCAAACATTGCGTCTAAAAAGTTGACACGATTATTTTTTGCAATTGAATAATCAATTTTCTTTTGAAAATCTTTGATTTCTGCTTCTTCTTGCCCAAAGGTTTTAATCACTTTAATACCAGTAACCGTCTCTTGAGTCTTATCATTCAACTTTGAAAAAGCCCCTTGCGATTCTTTAAAAGCATCGTGTAATTTATTGCCTAATTTACTTGAAATTAATGCTAAAAATGGAAAAGGAATTAACGCCATTAACGTTAAACGCCAATCAACAAATAAAATCATGGCAACTACCGTAATAGCCCCTGTTATAAATGCATCAGCAAAAGTTAAAATACCAGCTCCTGCCACATTTTGAATGGCATTCAAATCATTAGTTGCATGAGCCATTAAATCTCCCGTGCGATATTTTTGATAAAAATTCTGATCCATTTGCGTAAATTGATGGAACAACCGTTTACGCATAGTTTGTTCTAAACGTGCAGCACCACCCCAGATATGTGTTCGCCATAAATAGCGTAATCCATAAACAAGCATTGCTGAAACAACTAAAAAACCCACCCACATCATCAGCGTGGGTAAAGTCAACGTGTTGTTAGCTACACGATCCACGATTATCCCGATTACACGTGGCGGTAGAAGTTGAATAAATGCGACTAAAACGAGCGAGCCAACACCAATAATGTAGGTCTTCTTTTCAGTTTTAAAGAACCAAGATAATTTTTTAAATACGTCCATACTTTTTCTCCCTTCAAAAAAACAAAAACGGATGCGACAATTCGCACCCGTTCCATAGTTAATTCCCATAACTATTGATTACAAATATGTTAGTTACCAAATTATTTCTTTTTCTTACTTTTTGACGCTTTAGAATTTTGGCTTTTCATATTTTGCATCATTTGACGTACTTTTTTCTCAGATGGTGTCTGCCCCATTTGAGCCATCATCATACGTAACATATCCTCATTAACGGGAGGATTTTGCTCTAATTGATTTTCGAAAGTTTTCTTTGCTAAAAAGAAACCACCTACTAAACCAGCTACTAAAGCTACAATAATTAAAACGATTGCTAATCCTGTATTCATGTTTGACACTCCTTCCTCCAGTTAAAATAAGCTCAACACTACATATTGTACTAAAATTTCAGCCGAATGAAAAGATACATTTTCTTTTATTTTTCGTTAAACACATCTTCTAATAGATTAGGATTAAATTCTTGTTTTTTTAACATCGCAATTTCATGTTTATACGGTGCTTTAGCCGTTTTCTTATCCTCACCAACAAAAGGTGTTTCTAATATCTTAGGCAATTCAATAAGTTGAGGATGATGCACAATATAATTTAGCGCATCAAAGCCAATTGTACCATATCCAATATTGGCATGACGGTCCTTATGTGACCCTTGAGGATTCTTAGAATCATTAACATGAATGACTTTTAACCGATCCAAACCAATAATTTTATCAAATTCTTCCAAGACCCCATCAAAATCTTCACGAACATTATAACCAGCATCATTAATATGGCAGGTATCTAATGTAATCGATAACTTATCATTGTGAGTCACCCCATCAATAATTTTTGCCAATTCTTCAAATGATCGTCCAATTTCAGTTCCTTTTCCAGCCATTGTTTCCAAAGCAATTTGTGGCGTTTGGTCAGCACGCAATACTTCATTTAGTCCTTTAATAATTTGGTTAATCCCAACATCGGCCCCTGCGCCGACGTGAGCGCCAGGATGTAGAGTGATTTGTGTTGCTCCAATTGCCTCTACTCGTTCAATTTCTTGACGTAAAAAATCCACAGCAAAACCAAAATTTTGTGGTTTAGTTGTATTGCCTAAATTAATAATATATGGTGCATGAACAACAATTTTACCTAAGTCAATATTTGTTTGTTCCATATAATCCCGACCAAGCGGAATATTTAGCTCTTCTACTGGTTTCCGGCGTGTATTTTGAGGCGCACCGGTGTAAATCATAAAAGTATTTGCTCCATAACTATCGGCTAATTTTGCTGATCCTAATAACATTTCTTTCCCATTCATACTAACGTGAGAACCTAAATACATACTATCTCTCCTGACATAAGTTTCTTTATCAAGAATAACGTTTGACGCCTTAACTGACAAGTTAGATGCTTAATTTTTCATTAACGTAGGGAAAAAGAAAATTCTCGTACCTAGGCATTATAAAGGTAAAATGCTATAATGTTTTATATTTAGTTTAATAAAGAGGTGATAACTTGTTTAACAACAAGGATAAAACGACGGGCAAATCTAATGAAAAAAAATTGATAAATTTCAAAGCAGATAAAGAATCTGCGAGCTTTACATTTAACGTTGTCTACCGAGTTATTCGTTCAATCATTATATTTTTAATCTTTTTAATTTTAGCTGGGGGCTCTCTTGGTGTTGGCGTTGGATTAGGCTACTTTTCTGCTCTAACTGACCGCTTAGACATTCCAGATGACGAAACTCTAAAAGCTAAAGTTCATGACATCGAACAACAATCAAAGATTACCTATGCTAATGACGAACTAATTTCGGTGATAAAATCTGATTTAGTCAGAACGCCAGTAGATGAAAAAAATATTTCTCCTCTCATCAAACAAGCACTTATTTCAACTGAGGATGAAAATTTCTATGAGCATCATGGGGTTGTTCCTAAAGCAGTCGCTCGCGCAACCGTCTCTGATGTACTGGGAATCGGTAGCGGTTCAGGTGGTTCTACCATCACGCAACAGGTCATTAAGCAACAATTACTGACGAATGAAACATCTTACAAACGAAAAGCTTCTGAAATGATTTTAGCAACAGAATTAGAAAAACACTTATCCAAAACCGAAATTTTAACAGCTTACTTGAATGTCTCACCGTTTGGTCGAAACAACAAAGGTGAAAATATTGCAGGTATTGAAGAAGCGGCCCTAGGCATATTTGGCGTTCATGCAAAAGATGTCAATCTTCCACAAGCTGCGTATTTAGCTGGATTGCCACAAAGTCCTATTTATTATTCACCATACACCGGTGAAGCTTCTTTAAAAGAAGATGTAACAGCTGGATTAAAACGGAAAGATATTGTTTTATTTAATATGTATCGTGAGAAAAAAATTAATCAGCAAGAATATGAAGATGCTTTAGCATATGATTTAGCCAAAGATTTTATTAAACCGGCTGCTCCTGATCATACAGATTCTGGTTTTCTTTATAATTACTTGTACGATGAGGCCGCTCGCGTGATGATGCCTACTTTTTATGAAAAAGATAAAATAACCGCTGAACAGATTGATGAATCGCCTGAGTTGTTTAATCAATATTTTGAATTAGCTAAACGTGAAATTCGTCAAAATGGCTATACTGTTCATTCAACAATCGATCAAACTATTTACAATGCAATGCAAGAAGCCGTTCAAAATTACGGTTATGTACTAGATGACGGTCGGGGGAAACTATTAGAAACAGGTAGTATTTTAATGGATAATCAAACTGGGCGAATCTACGGCTTTATTGGTGGTCGTGATTATAATCAAAACCAAAATAATCATGCTTTCCAAACACGTCGTTCACCTGGTTCAACCATGAAACCAATCTTGGCCTATGCACCCGCCATTGATAAAGGCTTGATTGGATCAGAAACCATGTTATCCGATTTTCCGATGAAGTATCGTGATAATAATGATTCCGTAAAAAACTATTCAGACTATGGTTCTAAATCATTTAAATCAGTTCGTGAGTCTTTAAAGTGGTCATTAAATATCCCTGTAGTCAATCTTTATGACGACTTAATTGAACAAGCTAACCCAAAAGATTACTTTGATAAAATGGACATTGGATTAAATCCTGAAGAATATTCTCGTGAATCGATTGCTCTTGGTGGAACTGATCATGGTTTAACTGTTTATGAAGAGACTAATGCCTATGCTACTTTGGCAAATAAAGGCGTCTATAATAAAGGCTATTCAATTGATAAAATTACGGACTCTTCTGGAAAAGTTGTATATGAATATAAAGCAAATCCGATTGAAATCTTTAAACCTTCAACTGCTTCCATTATGAATGATTTAATGCGTGATGTGATTAATGATGGAACAGGACAAGAAGCTAGAAGTACATTAAACCGCGCAAATCGTGACTTAGCACGAGCAGATTGGGTCGGAAAAACGGGAACATCTCAAGATCAAAAAGATTACTGGTTCACTGCTTCAACACCTGGTATTACGATGAGTAGTTGGATTGGTTATGATGATAATACGCTAATGTATGATACGTGGAACAAGAAAAACATGGAGTATTGGGCACTAATGACAGCCTATGTCTATGAAAGAAATCCTGACATTTTTGCTGTTAATGAAAAATTCAAACTTGATAACTCCGTAAAAAAAGAAACAGTTTCGGCTTTTACTGGTGAAAAACTTGATACATTGCGAGTTGACGGTATGGGAACTATTGATATGAAAGGTAGCAAAACTGTTACTAGCTTATACTCTGCCGGTAATGAAGCAAAAGATACACAATTTCGTTTTGGAATTGGTGGAACTGATGATAACTATAAAGACGCTTGGCGCTCTTTCTTTTCTAGCGACAATCGAACGTCTGATAATCGTCGACAAAACGCACCAAGAAACGCACCACCTAAACGGGAAACACGAAATAACAGTCGCGATGATTAAGTAAATTTCTAAAAAAAATCCTCTCTTTCATTATGAAAGAGAGGATTTTTTTACATCTCAATAACCGTTCCTAATTGTTTTGCTTCAGCATTTTTAACGATTTGATTCGCAACATAAACGTCTAATACTGCTGACCCAACTGTTTTAAAGACTGTAATTTGTTCATCACTTGTTCGACCAGTTATCTCACCGTTCACTAATTGACCAAGTTCTCCAGTAATAGCAGATTCTTCTAATTCACCATTTGCTAGTGGATGAATAAAGTCACCAGCTTCTTGTAACACGCCATCCATTGTATCAAACACAATACAATCGGCTTTTTGTAATAGTTCAACCGGAATTTCACACATCTCTGGTGTATATGAGCCCACGCCATTAATATGTGCACCAGGTTTTACCCATTCCGCACTAAAGGTTGCACGTCTTGATGTAGTCACTGTTGTAATAATATCAGCTCCAGTCACACATTCTTCAGCAGTTTTAGTTGGAATAGCATTAATTCCAAAACGCTCAGACATTGTTTTGGCAAAAGAAGACGCACGTTCAAAATCAATATCAAAAATTCGAACTTCACTTAATTCACGTACTGTAATCATCGCTTCTAATTGACTCGCTGCTTGACCACCAGTTCCAATTAAAGCACCAATTTTAGCATCTTTTCTAGCTAATAATTCAGTTGCTGCGCCTTGAACAGCACCTGTTCTTAATTGAGTTAAGTATGTTCCATCCATAATTGCAGATACAATACCTGTTTCTGGGTTAATCACAACCATACTCGCTGGCACACTTGGTAGACCTTTTTCAATATTATTTGGATAAACTGAAACTATTTTGATTCCTAATGCTTCTTCAGCACCACCAACATAAGCTGGCATATATAAACTTTGACCTTTTTGTGTCTCTACTGGAATATTTGTCCGTAAAGGGACAATTGATTTTTGAGCTGTATACAGACCTAAAGCCTCTTTATCTGCATCAATTGCTTGACGCATAGAACAACATTCTTTGATTTCTTGTGCAGTTAAAACTAACATAATTAATAGCCTCCTAATTTTTTTAAGCTTTTACTTTTTTATTCACAAATGAAATTAACATTGTGTATGAACTATAAAGTAATACAATAATAACTAACCATTTTAACATATATGTGTTCAAACTCTTAACTAAAAATACTGCGACCAATACACCTAACACACCAAAAGTTGATGTAAATAGCGTAATCTTACGGCTGTATTCACCAAATTTAACAAATTGAATACTACCAACAGGGATTGAGAATGTACAAGCACCCATCATAATTGGAAATGCTGCAATTGGATTCATTCCCATTAAATAAACTGTAACCATTGTTAAAGCATATGACCCAATTCCAATATTATTCAAAGCACCATAAGCAAATAATAATAATGCTGTAATAACTAATTTGATACCATATAATTCAGTTGCTGTTCCATTTGATGGAATCCAATTTACTTGACCTGCAAAAATTAAGAAGGCAGCAACAATTAAACCAAACCCAACAAACAATTTAATGGTGCGTTCTGGTAATTTAACAACAAAACGTGGTCCAATATAAGCACCGATAACCTGAGCCACGATACAGACAACTAATGTTTTAACACCTACATCAATCGAAGAAATATAAGATAATGCCATTGTCGCTACTGGAATAACACATTGTGTATTTAGTGTTCCAGGTAGTTTCTTCATACTCACCCATTTCATTTTAGGATAGAGTACTGTACCTATTGCAAAATCGGAAATACCAAAGGTTGATAAGAAAAAGATAATAAATGATGAAAATGGCAAACCTTTGCTACTCGCTGGTTCTTCTTTTAATTCTTGCTTATGACTCATTAAATCTTTAATAAAAATAATTAAAAAACTCAAATTGACTAAAACAATTAATCCTAACAAAACTGCTTTAAACATTGTCTATTCCTCCCAATATATTGATCTTACTTTTTCAAAATGTTCTCCATATTTCTGTTGTAATTCTTTCGGTAAATCAGCTATAATTTTCAAAGTATACGCATCGTGTTTTATATACTCTTTTGATAAGCTTACCATCGCTTGATTTCTGGTTAATGTCACATCAATACTACTATTCGTGTCATCAATTGTCCCAAATATCACTTCTACTTCATCAACAACAAGATTAATCCAACGTGTACCAAAATCTTGAAGCTTTTCATCTTCAAACCCATGTCGATAATATTTTTTAAATGGTAAATCATAAACTTTATCACGGCTAAAAACAATTAGCACGAACTGAGAAACTCGTTGCTCAACTGTTAATAAAGCCTTTACAAGTTCAGGCGACAAATCCTCAACCCAAATCTGCATTAGGAGACTCGATTGTGTCTGTCCAATAAGAAAGCCAACTTTTTTTAATAAGTTATCATAGCCCTCTAATTTCCATAGCATCTCATCTTCTTCATACTCTTTAATATTACCCAGTTGTCGATCTAGTAGTTGTAAATCTCGTGTGGTTTCTTCCTCCAGACGACTGATAAATTCTTCTGCTGGTAATGCGCAGTATAACTTTGGTTCTGATTTATTGACGATAACCAAATCTTTTTTTAATAATTTTTCTAAAATGTTATACACTTTTGATCGAGCAACACCCGATTGTTTACTCACTTCATATCCAGTTAAAGCACCTCTTTCAAGCAAAGTGATGTAAACTAGTGTCTCCATTTCTGAAAAATTATATTTCTTCATTATTTGTATAATCGTTTCCATATTTCTTACCTCAATTTCTAGTAGCTACTACAGTAACTACTATATACTAAAGTGATTAATTTCACAACTATTTTTATGATTATTTTATAATTAACTTCCCTTTTTTAATTGATAAAAACACAAATTGAACAATGTTATTATAAAAATATCTTCTTAAATAATTGATTGTACAATACTTATATTTATTAAAAAAATATAAAATAACAATAGTAAAAATTCAATGTTTATTTAGGTTTCTAAGATTTTTATCAAATAAATCATTAGTTCGTGATAACTTACTCAATTATTACTTATAAATGATTACCTTTAATTTTCGTGTTAAAATAATTATTATCGTGATTCTTTTATCAAACAGAAACAGCTAGAGCATGTGATTTTATTTCAATTTTTAAGTAATATATCACTTGCTATCTTCTAATATATGCGTTACAATACATATGAATAAACGATCATATGTATAAGGAGGAATCTAAAATGTCTTGCAAACAAGCACATACTCATAACGACAACCACCATGATGAACACAATCATGGACAATTACCTACCATCCTTTATTTTATTGGTCTATTAACATTCGTTATTGCTTTTATGATACCGTCTACTTTTATTCGCAATAGCTTATTTATGATGACACTCATTCTTTCTGGCTATCATATTATCATTGAAGGTTTTGTTGATACGTATAATCAAACTAAACAACATAAAAAGTTTACCCCTAACGTCCATGTACTTATGGCACTGGCTGCTATAGGTGCATCAATTATTGGTGATTTTAGAGAAGCCGCTTTGCTCATTCTAATTTTTGCTGGTGCTCACTTCTTGGAGCATTTCGTTGAAGATAAAAGCAAACGGGAAATAACTAGTTTATTAAAATTAAACCCGACAGATGCTCGGTTAATCCAACTTGACGGGTCAACCAAACTCGTTCCTGTTGAATCATTAAAGATTGGTGATACATTGAAGGTGCTTCATGGCGATCAAGTTCCAACAGACGGGACAATTACTTATGGGACCACAACAATCAATGAATCTTCTATTAATGGTGAAAGTATGCCAGCTGATAAAACAGTTGGTGACCCCGTATTTGGTAGTACGATTAATGGTAATGGCACCTTTACTATGACAGTAACTAAAGCTAGTTCCGATACAGTATTTGCTAAAATAATCGCGTTAGTTAATCAATCCCAAGACAATTTATCTAAAACTGCCACTAGAATCAAACGGTTTGAACCTA
This sequence comes from Vagococcus penaei, assembly GCF_001998885.1. Taxonomy (NCBI): domain Bacteria; kingdom Bacillati; phylum Bacillota; class Bacilli; order Lactobacillales; family Enterococcaceae; genus Vagococcus; species Vagococcus penaei. Next base: position 2,081,436 of record NZ_CP019609.1, on the reverse strand, counting down.
AGTATGTGACAGCTGTTTTGATAATTATTCCTTTATATATTGTTCTTGCTACTATATTACTTGATTACTCCTGGTACGAAAGTTTTTATAAAGGAATGGTCTTTCTGACAGTCGCATCGCCATGTGCCTTAGCTGCCAGTGATATTCCGGCTACACTATCAGCTATTTCAAATTTAGCTAAACGAGGTGTTCTATTTAAAGGAGGCGCATTTCTATCAAACTTGTCTCAAATAAAAGCGATAGCCTTTGATAAAACAGGAACATTGACAATGGGAATACCAAAAGTAACTGATACATACATTATCTCTGAGATGAAAAACGAAATGGATACTATTTTAAATGTCGTGGTTGCAATGGAAAAGCAGTCAAATCATCCACTGGCTAATGCCATCCTAGATTACTTTACTCCCACACAGATGCTTGAAATAGAAGTTGATAATCAAATTGGTCATGGATTAATCACCACTTATCATAATGAGACATACGAAATTGGCAAACCAACGCAATTCAACGAAGTGCCTAGAAGTTTATTAGAGAAACATGAAATATACGCTAATGAAGGTAAGACTGTCGTTTTCGTTGCAAAAAACCAACAAGCTATTGGCTTAATTGCTATGATGGATGTCCCAAATGAACAAGCAAAAGATGTGATTAATTATCTTAAAGATTCTGGTATTCATACTGCAATGATTACTGGCGATTCCGAGAAAACTGGTGTATCAATTGCAAAAGAAGTCGGTGTTGATGAAGTATTTGGTAACGTGCTTCCAGAAGATAAAGCGGCCATCATACATCAACTACAAGCAACTTATGGCGATACCGCAATGGTTGGTGATGGCATTAATGATGCTCCTGCTCTAGTGACATCTGATATCGGTATTGCTATGGGAAACGGGACAGATGTAGCGATTGACGTTGCCGATGTTGTATTAATGAAAAATGATTTACTAAAATTAAAATACGCTTATCAAATATCTCAAAAACTCGATAAAATTGTTCGGCAAAATATTATTTTTGCAATGTGTGTCGTTCTCACATTAATTATTATTAATTTACTTGGAAATATTACGTTACCGATTGGTATCATCGTACATGAAGGTAGCACACTCGTCGTCTTATTTAATGGCTTGCGCTTGTTAAACCCATTGAAAAAAGACTAATAATAAAATAGACCACACAAATCGTTTGATTTGTGTGGTCTATTTTATTTAAAAAACAATACGCTTGTGAACGCGTCTAAAGACATCATTCGAAAATGATAAATTATTATATACAGCTACCTTTTCACACGCTTCCAACATTAAAATACTAATTTCTTTCGTGAAATCAGCTAATTCGTTAATATTTAAAGGTGTGTAATTCGCTAAAAAAGCTTTTTCTAAGTGTGATAATTCCGAGCGTTTCCCCTCATATTTACTCCAATCAAGTAATTGATTCGGGCAATAACCTTTAGCCATATACCACATAGAGACTAGACTTTGTTTAAGTGCCAAAGATATAAACTCTAAATGATTTATTTCATCACGTTTTAAACAACGATATAATTCAAAATAATTCGCATAATATTTATTTAGTACGAGATCAAAATCTTCTTGCGACACTTTATACTGAAGGGGTTTTGAATATTCCCACACACGCTCTACTAAACCATTATCATCTTTAATAATAATAATATCTTTTAACCATAAACTCGGCTGTAAGCTTGACTCAGTATAAACAAATAAATCTAACTTAATAAAAGTTGAATAATGAATTATTGAATAGTTTTCTTTAATTGTTTCAATAAATAGATATTCACCAATTGTATGAATAATATCTAACTGCTTTTTCTTTCGATTAACACCTTCTTTAACAACAATTCTCGCATCAATATCTGAATAATTGTCTTCATTATGACTACCTATTGACCCCGCAAAAAAACAAGCTAAAATGTCGCGATCTTCTTTCACTAAACGAATAAAACGATTTTTTAAGCGATCTCGTTCAATCGGTAAATTAGAATCAACAATCATGCCATCACCCGCCCTTCTAATTTAATTATACCTTTTAATTCACTTGAATAATATCAGATTTACAGTTGATTTTACTAATTTGCTTATCTTTTTGCAATACAAATAGATGTCATTAACGAAATCTTAGTAATAACTGTAATCTTTAACACTCAATTTACCTATGTTAAATATAGTATTAATTACTTATTTTGATATAAATAAATACAAATAGATTATATATATTAGTCAAAAAAATATTTTTTATATTATTAAATGAATCTAGTGACAAATTAAAAATATGTCTAAATCTGAGTTTTTGTTACATAAACTGACTATTTTGTCACTAAATGTCAGTCCTTTTTTTACCTACGAAATATTTTTAAGTGTTAAAGTTATGTCAGTCGAGATGAACGACAATTAATTAATTTAATAGGGGAGATTTTAATTATTATGAAATCACTAAAAACATTATTTTTAGGAACAACTGTCGCTGTCGGATTACTTTTTAGCTCACAAGCATTTGCTGATACTATATATACTGTTAAGTCTGGAGATACATTATCTGCTATCTCAACTAAGTACTTTGGTAACAATAGTGCCATTGATAAAATTGCCATTGATAATAATATCCAAAATGCACATTTAATCCACGTTGGACAAAAATTAACGATTAAAACGGATGGTTCTGAAGCACCAACTCAACCAGCACAACCAGTTGAAAACACTCAAACAACTGAAACTTACTCTGAACCCGTACAAGAAACAACAACACAAGAAACTAGTAGTTATGCAGGGCAAAGTTCTAGCGCCAAAGAATGGATTGCACAACGTGAATCTGGTGGCGACTACAATGCATCAAATGGCTACCATGTTGGACGTTACCAGTTAGACCCGAATTACTTAAATGGTGATCATTCTATTGAAAACCAAGAACGTGTAGCAGATCAATATGTTGCTGATCGTTATGGTTCATGGGAAAATGCTCAATCATTCTGGATGAATAATGGCTGGTATTAACAAATAAACTTTTATAGACAAAAAACTCACTGAAAAAATCAGTGAGTTTTTTTGTCTATATATCTTCTAATACAATATAAAAAACTTTAACTGGACCATGTAATCCTGTGACTAATTGCATCTCAATATCTCCAGAATTAGATGGACCTGAAATAAAATGGATGGCTGAGCCAATTTTCTCATTGGCTTTTATTTTTTCATCATAATATTTAGCAGCTTGTGTGCTTCTTGGAACCAACCTACTTTTGGGAATTAGTGAAATATAATAATTCGGTAGGAAATGTAGCGTCCGACCTTGTTCAGCAGACGTTTCAACAACTACTGAACAGGACTCAGCTAATAGAAATTCCGCAAAGGCAATTGATACATTCGCTGCTTGGGCAGTGGCGATATTCTCTTCACGATAAACTTCACCTTGTTTCCAATAATGAATCGAATCGGAATATGTTTCTTTAAATAAATCAAACATTGGATTTTCAAAATTTGGTGAAGACGGCAACATTAGCGGACCACCATGACACTCCTCTATGATATCTTTCAATAGATGAGAAACATTCTTTGTTGTTGTTTCAAATAACTCGACACCAATTTGTGATGCACGATCTTGGCAAACTATCATCAACTCATCTGGCGTTTTATCTGCCAAAGTTGTTTCAGGTAACTCATTCAATGGCTTAAACGGATGAGCGGTAACTGATTGTGGAGTTGTTCCAAGTTTAGCATGTAGGTTTTTTAAAAATGAATCACGCTGATAAATTCTTTCCTCAGTCATCAGTTGTCACCTTCTTTATGTTCTTTATACCACGCTCTAAAACTATCCTTATACTTCGGTGGGCGTGGCAGATCACGTACATCAGTCCATCCTTTGATCATGCCAGGGCCTTTATTAATATAGCCACCATAACGATACATATTTTGAACTTTGATTCCCTTTTTCTTACTTAATGCCCCCATTCCACCATGTGCTAGATGTAATGCCATCTTAAATAAACCTGGCGATGACGTACCTTTCCCGATTACTTTCATTTGAACATCATCAAATCCATGTTGCATGTTTAAATCATCGGTCATGACCTTACGATGCTCAATCAATAATTGATGAAGTGGAATTTTTACCGGGCAAGTTTCAGTACAAGCACCACAGAGACTAGATGCGTATGGTAATTCTTTGTATTGCTTATAACCACCTAAAATCGGTGATAGAACTGCACCAATTGGACCTGGGTAAATTGAACCATAACCTTGACCACCAATATGACGGTAAACTGGACAGACATTTAAACACGAACCACATCGGATACATTGTAATACCGGTTGGAAGACTGTACCCAATGCATTAGAACGACCATTATCTAAAATAATGACATGGAATTCTTCTGGTCCATCTGACTCATCGGCATTTTTACGACCAGCAAACGTACAATAAGTTGTTAAAACTTGTCCTACTGCACTTCGCGCTAGTAAGTTATCAAGGACTTCGGCTTCTTTCATTGATGGAACAATACGCTCCATCCCCATTAAAACAACTTGCGTTTTGGGAATACTAATAGTTAAATCGGCATTCCCTTCATTAGTATCTAAGTTAATCATACCACTATCAGCAATAGCAAAGTTGCAGCCCGTAATCCCTAAATCGGCCTCTAAGAAGAATTTACGCATGACCTCTCTGGCACATTTGGCAAGATTCTTAGGTTCATTGTCGCCTTTGTACCCTAATTTTTTTTCGAAAACTTGACGAATTTGTTCACGATTTTTATGGATACTCGGAAAGACAATGTGTGACGGTTCATCCCAATCATCCATTTGTAAAATAAACTCAGCTAAATCTGTTTCCATTACATTAACGTCATCAAGACCTAACAACATTGGATCAATATCAACTTCCGTTGTGACCATTGATTTTGATTTAACAATTTTTTTTGCTTGTTTCTCTATAACTAATTTTTTCACATATTCTTGTGCTTCTTCACCAGTTTGTGCAAAGAATACGTGTCCACCTTGTTTTGCCACGTTATTACTGAATTGTTCAAGATAATCAGGCAGATAATTAATGGTATGTTGTCGAATTTTCTCTCCTAACTCACGCCACTCTTGCCAATTACCAAGTGCATCGCGAGCACCTTCACGTTTTTCCCATTGCATATCTTGAGCTTTAGCGACGGCTTTTTGCATAAATTTATCATTTTTACTTTCTACAAGTCGCTCATTGAACGGCTTCGTACTTGTTGATAATCCCATTATTGACCCTCCCCACTAATTAACATCGGTTGTTCCATTCGGTTGAGGTCAACATGGCTATTTAATACTTCAGCAATGTGCATAATTTTAATTGGGTGACCATCGCGATTAAACTTACCACCAATATTCATCAAACAACCCATGTCGGCACTAATTAAAATTTCTGCTCCTGTATCTAGTACATCATGCATTTTTTCGGTAACCATCTCTTCAGAAATTTCGGGCATTTTAACTGAGAATGTCCCACCAAAACCACAACAATTATTAATATGTGGTAACGGAATCATTTCTAAACCTTCTACATAATCTAATAAAACAAATGGTGCCTCACGTTCGCCTAATATTCGAGTCATATGACAAGAACGATGGTAGGTTGCTTTTCCTTCTAGGCACGCGCCTACGTCTTTTACCCCCAAGACACGATAAATAAATTGACTAAACTCGTACGTTTTATTAGCTAGCGCAACTGCTTTTTCATAGTATTCAGGATCGTCTTTTAATAATTCCGGGTATTCTCGCAACATACCAACACAAGAACCCGCACCACCAACGACATATTCTGCGCCTTCAAACGCGTCAATCTGATTTTTTAATGTCGCATAACTTCTTTTTTCATAACCACTATTAAATGTTGGTTGTCCACAACATACTTGTTTATCAGGTAAATCAGTCTCGCAACCTAAACGTTCAAGAACCTCAACCATGGCAATACCTACGTCAGGGAACATTAAGTCTACGACACAACTAGTAAATATACTTACTTTCATTGTTTACCTCCTAATGGTAATTAATTTAAACTAAACAAAAATTAATTAGAATAATTATTCATTACATAAGTTATTTTACCATTTTTTTAATCTCAAATAAATATTTTCTCACAAATAAATCGTTATTAATAACTCATTTTTATCATCAGAATAATTTTATGTGATAAAAAACAACAATAAAGTACAAAAATGTATGTTTTGACAAACTAATTCATCAAATCAGTTATTTTTTTAAAATAAAAAAACTCATTGTTAATTATAATAATTATAATTAACAATGAGTTAATACTGCTATTTATGACTAAAAGGCTTGAATCGTTTCAATCGTAAAGCATTTAGTAAGACAGATACTGAGCTAAAGCTCATCGCTGCACCAGCAATCATTGGATTCAACAATGGGCCACCGAACAGATATAAAACTCCCATTGCAACAGGTATACCTAAAATATTATAAGCAAATGCCCAAAATAGATTTTCTTTAATATTACGAATCGTCGCATGGCTTAACTCAATCGCTGTTGGAACATCCATCAAATCACTTCTCATTAAAACAATATCAGCTGATTCCATTGCAATGTCAGTTCCAGATCCAATAGCAATCCCAATATCAGCCTGTGCCAATGCTGGGGCATCATTAATACCATCTCCAACCATAGCTACTTTTTTTCCTGAAGTTTGTAATTTTTTCACTTCATTCGCTTTATCTTCTGGCAACACATCACTCAATACATGTTGGATTCCAACTTGTTTGGCTATTGCTTGTGCTGTTATCTCATTATCACCAGTAATCATTACAACCTCTAAATTCATTTTTTGAAGCTCGCGAATTGCCGCTTGACTACTTGGTTTAATTGTATCAGCAACTGCAACAATGCCGATTAATTCATTTGTCGTTGCTATATACATTGGTGTTTTACCCTCATTTGCTAACTGATTAGCCATGTCTTCAGCTTCGACACTAGCAATTTGTTGGTCACTCATCAATTTTTTATTTCCTAAATAATAGGTAACACCATCTAGTGTCGCTTGAATACCATGTCCTGGAAGTGCATCAAAATGCTCTAACGTCATTAAATTCAAGCCTTTATCTTTGGCACCTTCTATAATGGCTTTACCTAAAGGATGTTCAGACCCTTGTTCTGCTGAGGCTGCAATAATTAAAATATCATCCATGGAAACTGCTGCAGTCGCTATCACATCGGTTAACTTGGGTTGTCCTTCTGTAATTGTCCCCGTTTTATCAAAAATAATCGCACTAACTTTATGGGTCATCTCTAAAGCATCACCACTTTTAATCAGAACACCATTTTCAGCACCTTTACCAGTCCCAACCATAATCGCTGTTGGTGTCGCTAAACCTAACGCGCACGGACAAGCAATAACTAAAACCGAAATCGTAATTGTTAAAGCAAAGATCCAAGATTCTTGACCTAACACTAACCATGCAAAACCAGATAATATCGCTAAAATAATCACCACAGGAACAAAAACACCAGAAACCTTATCAGCAAGTTGGGCAATTGGTGCTTTCAATCCCTGAGCATCCTCAACAAGAGTAATAATTTGTGCTAACGTCGTATCTTTACCAACCTTAGTTGCTTTAAATTGAAATGCTCCAGTCTGATTAACACTTGCACCAACCACATTGTCACCAATTTTTTTATCAACTGGCAAACTTTCTCCTGTAATCATCGATTCATCAACTGCACTTGTTCCTTGAATAATCGTTCCATCAACAGGTATTTTTTCACCAGGTTTAACTAGCAAGACATCTCCCACTACAACATCTTGAATTGGTGTCTCAGTTTCTTTGCCATCTCGAATTAAACGTGCTGTTTTAGGCGCTAGACCCATCAATTTTTTAATTGCTTCCGATGTCTTCCCTTTTGAAACTGCTTCAAAATATTTTCCCAAAGTAATTAATGTTAAGATAACTGCAGCCGATTCATAGTACAATTGCATTGCAAAATCTGTTTGCCCTTGGGCAATAAGAAATGTTGCATATAAACTATATAAGAACGCCGCACTAGTACCTAGTGAAACAAGTGAATCCATATTCGGATGTCCCTTAACAAGCGCGCTAAATCCAACAGTAAAAAATTTACGTCCAATAATCATTACAGGTAACGTTAACACCAATTGTACTAATGCAAACGTTAAAGCATGATGAGAAGGATGTAAAAAATTCGGTAAAGGCAAGCCAATCATATGTCCCATAGATATATATAATAGTGGAATCGTAAATAATGCTGACAACCAAAACCGACGCCACATATTTTTTATTTCTTGTTCTTTACGATTTACTTGCTCCTCAGATACAGCTGTTATATCATCTTTCGCATCGTATCCACTGTCTCGAACAGCTTTAATAATATCTTGAGTGGATGTAATCGCTTGATTATAATCAACTACCATTTTTTCAGTAGCCAAATTAACTGATACACTTGAAACACCTGGTAATTTAGCAACAACTTTCTCAATGGTTTGCGCACAAGAAGCACACGTCATTCCCTCAATTTGATAACTACCTTGATTCTTGGGTATAACTAATTCATAACCCGCTTCATGTACTATTTTCTGTAACTCATCATCACTTATCTCAGATACATCCCGAGTCAATGTTAGTGTTTCAGTTGCTAAATTAACCGATGCTTCTTTGACGCTAGGCTGTTTCTGAACTATTTTTTCGATTCTTTGCGCACAAGAGGCACAGCTCATGCCATTTACTTGATAGCTTTTATGTTCTTCCATTCTTTTTCCTCCTTCTTAATGACAGCGACACTGGCCGGGGATACATTGGCAAGGAACACTAGATGGTGCATTTTGTTGTTTATCAATTAATTGCGTCATTAAGCGCTCAATATCCGTTTGACTTAAGACTTGCTCAGCAATGACATCACTCAAAACGTCCACAACTTGGCGGTTACATATCTTAGTTAATAAACTTTTCATTTCTAAGCTAAATGCCTCTTTTTCACTCACTAAACTACTATAAATAAAACGTTTCCCATCACGTTTAGTTACGGCATAGCCTTTATCAACTAAACGCGTCAAAAGTGTTTTAATTGTTGAAGGTTTCCAGTTTAATTTTTCTCCTAAGACTTGACTAATCTCAGTACTCGTTGTTTCTTCTTTTGTCCAAATAACACGCATGATTTCCCACTCAGCATTTGAAATACTTTCCAAATTAAGCCCTCCTTTTAGACTACATTTGTAAACTTTTTAAATAAAAAATATAAACCTAAGTTCATCTACTACATTATCACTTAGGTTTACATTTGTCAACTTAATTAATTACTTCCTTCAGTTTCTTCATAATAACGCTGCTCTTCCGCTTCCCAATAGGCCTTATCTGCCTCAGTAATCTCGCGAATCACACGAGCAGGATTACCCGCAGCAATAACATTTGCAGGGATATCTTTCGTCACAACAGAACCAGAACCAATAATACTATTTTCACCAATTGTCACACCAGGATTAACAACTGTACAACCGCCAATCCACACATTGTTACCAATAACAATTTTCTTACCAAACTCTAAACCGCGTGTACGAACACCTGCATCAATTGGATGGCCAGGCGTAAGTAGACTAACCTTAGGTCCCAACATAACATTATCCCCAATATGAATTTCAGCAACATCTAAAAAGACACAATCCGAATTAGCGTAAAAATTTTCACCAACATAGGTATTAAAGCCGTAATCAACATATAAAGGTGGACTAACATAGACAGACTCACCAGTTTTTCCAAATAATTGTTTTAATAGTGTACTGATTTTTTCTGGATCAGTATATTTAGTACGATTGATTTCTTGAGTTAAATCTTGACTAGTGGCTGAACGTTTACTCTGCTCAATTTTTCTAGCAAAATATAATTTTTCTTGAATCATGCGTTGGTATTCTGACATTAATTTATTCCCCCTATTTTGATAATCACCTTATTATAAAGGTTTTTATTAATTTAGCAAGCCCTTCTAATAAAAAATTTACTTTGCATATTTCGGCAGCTTCTTGTACTATATTTGATAACAAGTAGTTACTTAGGAGGTGCTGATAGTGTCACACGTTGCAAAAGATAAATTACCAAAATATCAACAAGTCGCAATTGCCATTGCTGAACGGATTGCGAGCGAACAATATCCCGTTGGCCAAAAACTACGAGCGCGGTCCACTCTAGCCAATTCATTTCGCGTTTCAGCTGAGACTGCTCGAAAAGCAATTAATGTCTTAGTCGATTTAAATATTGTTAGCGTCAAGCACGGAAGCGGTGTTGAAGTGGCTTCCAAAGAACGAGCGGAAGATTTTTTAAGCCAATACGCGAATGTCCAGTCATTACAGGATTTAAAACTTGATATTGTCAGTCGGATCAATCAACAAAAAGCCGAATTAACTGAACTAACTCATTTATTGGATGAACTTGTTAGTCAAACACAACAAGTTCATACTGAGAATCAATTCCTTCCATATGAACTAACCTTAACAGCAACTGCTGCCCATTTAGATAAAAGTCTTAGTGATTTGCATTTATGGCAAGAAACATCTGCTACGATAATTGCTATCAAACATGAAGAAGATATGCTTCTATCGCCTGGTCCTTACGCAATGATTACTGAAAATGATACCTTATATTTTGTTGGTGATGAGTACACAAAGCAGCGTCTAACCAATTTCTTTTATCCTAATGGCATTAATTAACAACACACAACTTCAAAAAAAGTTGTGTGTTTTTTTTTGACAAAGTGACCATACCATGATATATTAGTGTGGTCACTTGGAAAAACACAAAAATATTCAAGTAATTTTCAGAAAGGAAGTTGTGTATGGAAAAAATATCAGTAAAAAACTTAACCAAAGTTTTCGGCAAACGCACACACGCTGCGTTAGAAATGGTAAAAGAAAAACAGTCAAAAAATGATATATTAGATAAAACAGGTGCAACAGTTGGTGTCTACGATGTCAACTTTGATGTCAATGAAGGAGAAATTTTCGTTATCATGGGACTTTCCGGTAGTGGGAAATCAACATTGATTCGTTTAATTAATCGTCTAATTGAACCAACATCTGGTCAAATTTTTATTGATGGACAAGATGTATCTCAAATGAACAAAGAGGAATTATTAGAAGTACGTCGCCATAAAATGAGCATGGTTTTTCAAAACTTTGGGCTCTTTCCTCATCGAACAATTTTAGAAAATACTGAGTTTGGTTTAGAAGTTCGAGGTATCTCTAAAGAAGAAAGAACTCAACGTGCAGAAAAAGCACTTGAAAATTCTGGATTGATTTCTTTTAAAGACCAATATCCTAATCAATTATCTGGCGGGATGCAACAACGTGTTGGTTTAGCACGCGCGTTAGCAAATGATCCCGAGATTTTATTGATGGACGAAGCCTTCTCAGCACTCGATCCATTAATCCGTCGTGAAATGCAAGATGAGCTATTAGATTTACAATCAACTGTACAAAAAACAATTTTATTTATTACCCATGATTTAAATGAAGCTTTAAGAATTGGCGATCGTATCGCGTTAATGAAAGATGGTCAAATTATGCAAATTGGAACTGGTGAAGAAATTTTAACCAATCCAGCCAATGATTATGTCCGTGAATTCGTTGAAGATGTTGATCGTTCGAAAGTCTTGACAGCACAAAATATTATGGTACCTGCTTTGACCACAAATATTGATGTTGATGGTCCAACTGTTGCCTTAACTAAAATGCGTAGTGAAGAAGTCAGTATGCTAATGGCTGTTGATAAAAAACGACAATTCCGCGGCTTGATTACAGCTGATGATGCTGTACGCGCTCGTAAAGAAAAACTAAGTTTATTAGACGTACTTGAACCAAATATTGCAACTGTTTCTAAAGATATGTTAGTTAGTGATATCTTTAATATTATTTATGATTCACCTACACCTTTAGCCGTTGTTGAAAACAATCGACTCCTTGGGGTCATTATCCGCGGGGCTGTAATTGAAGCTCTCGCAACAGCTGATAACTCAAGTGATGTCACATCAACAGATACTATAATTGAAGAGGTGATAATTAATGAATAATTTATTATTGATGAGTAAACTACCAATTGCAAACTGGGTCGAGTCCTTTACAGAATGGTTAACCAACACTTTTTCTGGCTTATTCTCTTTTCTACAGTCATTTGGACAAGGCTTAATGGATGGCGTAACAAATCTACTGTTGATTGTTCCACCACTAATTTTTATAGCGATTATTACTATTGGGGCCTTCATGCTTTCTAATAGACGCTTTGGATTAGCAAGCTTCTCACTAATTGGCTTACTATTTATTTACAATCAAGGTCTTTGGAATGAGTTAATGAGTACCTTAACCTTAGTCTTAATTTCAAGTTTAGTCTCAATTATTATCGGGGTACCTCTTGGTATTCTGATGGCTAAAAGTGATAAAGCACAAAAAATTATCACACCTATACTTGACTTTATGCAGACCATGCCAGGGTTTGTTTACTTAATTCCAGCCGTTGCCTTCTTTGGTATTGGTATGGTTCCTGGTGTATTTGCATCCGTGATTTTTGCTCTTCCACCAACAGTTCGTTTTACTAATTTAGGTATTCGTCAAGTACCTAAAGAACTCGTAGAAGCTTCTGATTCCTTTGGTAGTACTGGTTCACAAAAACTGTTTAAATTAGAATTACCTTTGGCTAAAAGTACTATCTTAGCTGGTATCAACCAAACAACCATGCTTGCTTTATCTATGGTTGTTATCGCCTCTATGATTGGTGCACCTGGTTTAGGACGTGGTGTATTGTCTGCCCTACAACGTGCACAAGTTGGTAATGGGTTTGTTAATGGTGTTGCTTTAGTTATCTTAGCCATTATTATTGACCGGTTTACGCAAAAATTAAACCGTCCTAAGACAGCAACGACTAAAACTGCTACTTCACCTGAACAAAAGAAAAAGAAACGTATTATTGGTGGAGTTGTTGCCTTAGCAATTATTGCTCTAGGCGTTGGCAGTTCTCTAATGGCAAACAATAATAAAAAAGATACAGTTAACTTAGCCTATGTTGAATGGGATACTGAAGTCGCTTCAACTAACGTTGTTGCTGAAGTTATGAAAGAACAAGGGATTAATGTTAACGTCACACCACTTGATAATGCTATCATGTGGCAATCAATCGCAAATGGTGAGGCTGATGCGATGGTAGCTGCTTGGTTACCTAAAACACATAAAGCTCAATATGATCAATACAAAGATCAAATTGATTTATTAGGTAGTAATTTATCTGGAGCAAAAGTTGGTTTAGTTGTTCCAAGTTATATGGATGTTTCTAGCATTGACGATTTATCCAATCAAGCTGATAAGAAAATTGTTGGAATTGAGCCCGGTGCTGGTGTTGTCGACGCTGCTAATAAAACCGTTGAAGCCTATCCTAACTTAAGTGATTGGTCTGTCGAAACTTCTTCTTCAGGTGCCATGACCGTTGCACTTGGTCAAGCGATTAAAAATAAAGAACCAATTGTTATTACTGGTTGGTCGCCACACTGGATGTTTTCAAAATATGATTTAAAATATCTTGACGATCCAAAACAAGCAATGGGTGGCGAAGAAACAATTAATACTGTCACACGGAAAAATTTTAAAACAGATAACGAAGATGCCTATAAAATCTTGAAAAACTTTAATTGGACTGTTGATGATATGGAAAGTGTCATGTTAGATATTAATAATGGCAAAGATCCATCTGACGCAGCAAAAGATTGGATTAAAGCAAACCAAGATAAAGTATCTGAATGGACAAAATAAAAAATAAAACCACTTCAAAAATTGTGAAGTGGCTTTATTTTTTTATCTATTTTTACTGACTAATTAATTTTTTTAAGAGTTCTAATAAAGAATTACCATTTGTTAATTCATAATTAGGTTGATAATTGTGTTTAGACCTGTTTTTCCGATACTTGTTTAGCCAAATTGTTTGCCACCCAGCTGACTGGCTACCGATAACATCATTTTCAAAAGAATCACCAATATAAATAATGTCTTGAGCTTGACTCAATCCTAGTACCATTTCAATATACCGAAAAACACGCGGATCCGGTTTAGATAAGCCAACTTCCTCTGAAATAAAAATTTGTTGGCATGGAATGAATTGATTTAAACCTAGCTGACTAATTTTCAGTGCTTGATGCTGCGCTGGACCATTAGTCAAAACTGCCATGTTTATATTGTGATGCTTTAGCCATGACAAAACTTCCAACATTTTTGGATCTAACTCGATTTGGGCTTGCTCGATTTCATAAGCTTCTTGAAACAACACCGCAAGTGGTTGATTAATTGGTTGATTGATAGAATCAAACGCTAACATGATTCGTTTAATGCGCATTTTTTCAACAGGTAACTTCCCCGTCTCTGTATCTGGAAAAAGTAAATCACTATGATACCGAAAATATTGAAATAATTGCTCTATATCCTCTAGCTGATAATCTACTGAAAAAACTCTCTGGACAGCCTTCTTAAAAGGTGTCATTAAATCATACAACGTATCATCGACATCAAAAACAATTGTTTTCATAACTGGCCCCTCACTTATGCTATTCTTAAACTTATTTACACAAATTAACATAAAAAAGTTCACTTTAACGAAAAAGTGAACAAATAATTTTTATTAGTCAACGTAGCTTGTTCCTTGTTTATCCAACCAAGAATATACTAGACCAATCAATAACCCACCACCGACATAATTACCTAAAAAAGCAAAAATAAGATTACGCGTAATATTTAAAGCATTCATCCCTTCAATTGCACCGTTAGAAGCAAAATAAGCAAGTGAGAAAGCAGGGAAATTAGCAATAACGTGTTCATAACCCAAGAAAGCAAAAATTGAAATAATAAAAATAATTGCCATAACTTTACCAGCATCGTCACGCATTCTTAGACTCACTAACACAGCCGTATTAACAACTACATTAGCAAAAATCCCTTCAACAAATACTTGTAAAGATGGTTTTGCTAACTTCGCAGCAATTCCATTAAACATATAGTTATCAGCTGGCATGTTTTGGTATGGTCCTGTTAATGAAAGTAGATAACCGAACAAAACGCCACCAATTAAATTAAACAATACACAGGTAAATAATAACTTCATCCCTTTTGACACAGTGATTTGCTTACGATAAACGCCTGCAGTTGCATATAGCATGTTAGATGTCCCTAATTCTGCATTCATATAAAGAATCATGACTAACGACCAACTAAACATGAAAGCATACAAAAATTTACCTATTCCAGGTGATACTTTTTCGCCATAAATAGCAACTGAGAATGCAATAGCTGTTCCCAAAGATAAAAATAAACAGGCTAAAATTGCTCTAACAGCATAGCGCGCATAGTTATTATCTAATAACTCAACTTTTTTGAACAGCGTGCTATCAATTTTCTCAAACATTGGTGATTTGGTTTTCATTAAATCTTCTCCTTAGACTTTTTATACCCTTACATTGACATTCTATCGACAAATTTTCAAAATGTAAAGAGAACTTTCATAATTTAATGAATCAAAAATCTAAGGAAAAGATGAGAACTATCCAATACCTATCAATAAATATAACATTTTATCAGAGTAAGACACTTGATCTTGACGCATCACTTTTGATAATAATTTTACTCTATCAGTAATTATTCCATCAACGCCATAAAACATCATTCGAGACATAGTATCCTCATCATTTGGCGTCCAAACATAAACTTTTTTATTTTCATTATGGGCAGATGTGATAAAATTTGTGTTCAATGTAGTGTATTCGATTGAATAAAAATCCATCAATCCTTTGGGTGGTCCTACGATACTAAAAGGCATTACATAACCAACATAAAAATTAGAACCTTCTAATTTAAGCTTTTCTACAATATCAAAATCAAGTGCTTGAAAAATGTGACCATTTTCCAATATTTTTTCACGATACATTTCAGTAAATCTTTTAACCATATCAGGGCTATCGTGTTTAGTTGTTTTAAACTCGATTAATAACTTCTGACCAATCTCATTAGCCACCTTTAAATAATCATCAAAAGAGACCAACCGAGCAGATTGTCCCTTTTCTGTGACTGTCAATTTCGTTAAATCAGCTAGATTCATCTCATACGGTTTTTTTGGAATACCAGTTAATGCTTTCAATTTAAAATCATGATAGACTACAAACTGATGATCCTTTGTTTCTTGAATATCCATTTCAACATAATCTGGTTGGCTAGTCTCATGGGTCAATTTAAGAGCTTCAATTGAATTCTGAACAGCATTTTGATTGTCAACTCCACGATGTGAAATCGTTAACGGGTGGTCTTGTCCTGGTTGCTTCAAATAGTCTTGATTAGCCAAGCCAATAGTAGCAAACAGACCGATAAATAATATTAAAGTAGCACCAATTTTAAACCATTTAAACCGTGTCGTCGCTTTTGATTCTAGGCGATACCACCTTGGTGGCTTTGGTAGGAAATGATGGTTTTCCATATAATCAATGATTACAAAGAAGATCCCAACTGTTGATAAAACTGTATTTAGTAACCAAACAAATTGCATAATCGTCATTAAAACAGTCGCACTTGTTAAACTGTAACTTGTAAAGCTAGTTTCAATAAATGCTTGTAAAAAGATAATTAACGTATAAGATAAAACAGTTAATAAACTGATACTTCCCATAATTACTGCAAACTGCATAAGGATCCGTAAAAAATTATTTTTCGTTTCACGCCAACTTTTTTGAATAGCTTCTTTAAATCCACAATCATTAAAAATCATCTCTGGTAAAGCAAAAATTAAACGAATAGCTAAATATACTAGTAAAATATAACTAGCAATCACAAGAGCAATAATCGGTACCCGATTTTCAAAAATCACGTCTAAGATAAACGTTGGAATTTCTAGCTTAGATAGTAATTCGGTATTAAATTTAATACCACTAATTGGTAAAATCAAAAAGAAATAAAAGAAAAAGAAGACAATTTTACCCAAGTTTAATTTCTTAACTTGTTGAAATGTCCCATATATCAATTGTTTAAGAGAGACTGGTTGCCTAATCTGAATAAAATAAATACTCTGAATTAAAAAAGTAAATTCAAAAAAGACAAGCAATATCATTAATAACAAAATACTAATCAAGCCAATAAATACCAACGGATGATGGATTAGAATATCCCCAAAATTATCATAAGAAATATAGGCGATTCCTCCTTGGTTTAGAATAAATTGAGTCGTACTCGCTAAAAATGGAGTTAAAACAAAAATAATTAGTAAATGCACCAATACAACGTCTCTAAAATAGGCTTTAGTCCCTGCTAAAAAATGGCGCGTTCGCCGAAAATTATTTAGTAACTCTTTCATAAATAAAACACACCCTTACTATCATTTTAATCATTGCAATTTCTTTTAACTCAATTATACTTTTTTTATTAAATTGGGTACACTATAATCGACTAATGAATATTTTGGAGGACTCAAAATGAAAAATCTTACTAACGCTCAAAATTTATGGGCTTACTACAAGTATGACGTCATGGCTCATTCTCAAAAACATTATCAACAAATCAGGCAATTATTTAAATACAATCAGTGGTCAGAAGAAAAAAATTCGACCTTTCATTACTTAATTGAGGATGCTCTGAACACACCAGCAACTATCGGCTCACTAAAAAATGCTTATCAACACATTTGGGGTTATTTTAAAAAAGTCGCTACTAAAGAAGAAAAAGAGACCTTTTTAATTTTATTAAATACTCTGTCGCTAACAAATGATGAAGTGAAACCTTTTTTAGCTCAATTAAGTATTATCTATCAAATAGATTATCTTTTAAACAGCTCACTCCTTTTCCCACAATTTATTTAGAAATATCCGTATGTTAACGGATAAACGATGTCGTTCACAAGCGTTCTACTATTTTTTTTTATCTTTTTGAGGTATGATAAAAAAAACTTTTTGAGGTGATATTTACATGAAACGGTTAAATCAAGACTTAGAATGGAACTACCATGAGCAACATGATTGGTGTTTCCATACTGAGATGTCTCAATCACCTATTAACATTGATGACAGTCTTGCTGAAGTAATGGAAGATGCAGGAGACATTATATTAAATTATGAAACAACTATTGATGAAATGGTCGATACAGGATTTGCTATCCAGGGTAACGTTAAAGGAACAGCACGTATCAACGGCCGACTATTTCATCTACAACAATTTCACTTTCATGCCCATAGTGAGCATACAATTAACGATCAATATTATCCTCTTGAACTTCATTTTGTTCATCAGGCTCAAAATGGTAAAAATGCTGTGATTGGTATTTTATTCGATATTGGTGAAGAAAATCCAGTCTTTGAACAAATTATAACGTTAATGATAACAAAAAAACAAGCCAATCAGCCAATCTATTTAGAACGATTATTACCTAAAAATCGTCGCTTTTATCATTATTTAGGGTCACTAACGACCCCTCCGCTAACTGAAAATGTCGAATGGTATGTTATGCCCGAAGTCGTTTCCATTTCTCATAGACAATTATCTGAAATTACTAAATGGTATGACCATAACCATCGTAAAAGACAACCCTTATATGGTCGCCACATATTAAAAAAAGAATTTGAGTCTTAGACTCAAATTCTTTTTTTAAGTTTATTAAGCTAACTAAACTGATTTCACTCGATATGTCACTAATTTTTTTAAGCGAATACCTAGTAGACCACTTAATACTACTTTAATGACAGATGTCAAAATAAATGGCGCAACACAAGCGAAAAATGCAACCTGCAAACTACTTTTAGTTACTAAGCTAAAAAATAACATTCCTGATACACTATTAATAATTGAACCTAAAATCAAGCCGATAAAAACTTTATTACCAGATTCTGACCACATTCCAGCCAAATATGCCATCAATGGAAAGCTAATTAAAAATCCACCAGTTGGTCCGATAAATGACATCACACTTCCAGAAAAACCAGCAAACACAGGTAGCCCAATTAAACCTAAAATTAAATATAAACCTGTCGCAATCGTACCATCTTTCTTACCCAAAATAATACCTACAATTGGAATAATTAATGTTTGTAATGTCATAGGAACTCCATAAGGCATTGGAATACTAATTTGGGATAGTACAATTATAATGGCAACAAATAAACCAATTGAACTAATACGGTACGTTGAAAATCGAGACAAGTTGACCACTCCTTTACTTTTTTACAGTATAAAATAAAAAAGTACCGCTTGTCAACTTTTTTTTTACATAGGGTGACAATTATCTTTTTATGCTAACATCACCTGATAATAATGCCTTTAAATCTCCAGTTTCCGTTTCAACAAGTAAGTGACCTTGTTGATTAATGCCTCGTACAAACCCTTGGCTCTGACTATTACCTTGATAAACCGTGACTTGTTGATTTTTCCATAATAAATGACGGTCATACTCAGCAATAAGTTGTTCTTCATTTAATTCATTTAATCCAGATAATAAATCATTAATGATTCCCGCAACTAACTCATTACGTGAAACAGTCGGTTCTTCATCCATAAATAAAGATCCCGCAATGTTTTTCACATCGTCTGAAAAATCAGTTGATTCAGTAGATACATTTAGTCCAATTCCAATAATTAACCACTGAAATTCTTGATTTTCAATATTTGTAATGGCCTCTGTTAAAATACCACATATTTTCCTATCACCTAAGAATAAGTCATTTACCCACTTTATTCCTAATTCTTTACCAGTTAAACGAAAAATGGTTCGTCTAATACTGACCGCTGTATACAATGTCAGTAAACTGTAGTTAAATGCTTGAAACTCACTTGGTTTTAAAATCAAACTAATGTAAACTCCTGTATCAGCTGGTGACTCAAAAGTTTTCCCATATCGACCACGTCCATTAGTCTGCTCATTGGCTAAAACAACTGTGCGATTTGGGATACCATCAATAGCCAATTCTTTGGCATATTTATTAGTTGAATCAATTGTTTCAAAAAGGTACAGAGGCAAATTTTTAAATGTTGGATTTAGTCCATGTGCTACTCCACTAGTCGTTAATTTATCTGATTCTTCAAGTAAACAATAACCATTATTGGTTTTTGATTTAATTTGAAAGCCTTCATTTTTAAGAACATTGATACTTTTCCAAACAGCATTTCGTGACAGACCTAATTCTTCCGCAATTTTACTTCCAGAAACATACGTCCCTTTATTTTGCTCTAGATAATCCAATACGTAATCTTTTGTCTTCATAAAAAACTCCTTTGTCTTTTCATTTACATGACTTTTTTATTATAACAAATTTAACCCAAGAGAGAGTCGTGAACAAATAAAATTTGTTCACGGATTTTTTTTATTTCACATAATTTAATTCAAAACGTTTTGAGAAGCGAGACAATGAATAACAAATTGCAAAATAACAAATTGTCATAATTAAAAACATGGGTAAAACTGTTGTTGGTTTTTGAGCATAAATTATTTTTACATTATGTGTTAACTCTGGTAAGGAAATCACCACAGCTAGAGAAGTATCTCTGACTAGAGAAACAAATTGGCTAACAATTGGTGGTACCATCAACTTAACTCCTTGTGGAAAAATAATGTAGCGCATCGTTTGCAAACCTGTTAGACCAGTCGATCGCCCCGCTTCTATCTGACCTTTAGGAACAGCTAATAAACCAGCACGAATGATTTCTGATAGCATGGCGGATTCAAAAATTGTCATTGCGACTACTGCTGACCAAAAAATACTAAATTGAATACCGATTTGTGGTAAAGCAAAATAAGTAAAGAAAATAATCAAAAGTAGCGGTAGATTACGAACAACATCAATTAAAAAACCCACAATAATGGAAACCACTGGAATTTTTAAATAACGAAGAATTCCTAGTATGCCTCCAATAATAAAACTCAATATAATCGAAACAACTGCCACTTCTAAGGTGACCAATAAACCATCAAAGATAAAACGTAAATTTGAAAACGTAAATGCTTCTGCCATAATAAAGGTCTCCTTTCTTTAATTTTGAACTAGGCGATGTTCTAGATAGCGCATTAGATAGGAAAGCGGCATAGTCAGAATTAAATAGAATAAACCTATTAAAGTATACGTACCTAATGTATTAAACGTTGTACTAGCAATTAAGTCACCTTGATACATTAAGTCAGCTCCCGTCACAATGGATAAAATCGAAGAATTTTTTACTAAGTTAATAAATTGATTACCTAAAGGTGGAATAACTAATTTAAAGGCTTGTGGTAAAATAATGTAGCGCATGACTTGGACATAACTCAATCCTGATGATAAGCCCGCTTCTAATTGTCCTTTTGGAATTCCTTCTATCCCAGCACGAACGGTATCAGCAATAAATGCCGACGTATATAGTGTTAAACCAATCGTTCCTGATGTAATACCACTAAATCTGAAACCATAGATTGGTAAGACAACAAAGAAAAACATGACAATGATAATTAAGGGAATATTTCTAAAAAAATTTACATAGATTTCTCCAATGCGATTAAAAATTTTTTTAGGGGCCACTTGAAAAATCGCCATAATTGTACCAATAATTAAGCTAAATAGTAAGGCAATTAGACTAGCTACGATGGTCACTTTTAAACCTTCAAAAATAGCATTATGATAATTCGACCAAATTTCTATCATTTAAATTCCTCCTTTACTCTGGATTTTTATCAAACCATTCACGGTAAATCGCATTATACGTTCCGTCTGATTTAATTTTTTCAAGTGCTTTATTTAGAGATTCCTGAAAAGATTTCTGATCTTTATTAATAGCCATTCCATAAGGCTCATTCGTAAAATTACCACCTGTTAATACATAATTAGGATTGTCAGCAGCCATTCCCATTAGGATACTATTATCGGTCGTCATCGCATCACCTTGTCCTGATTGAAGTGCTGTAAAAGCTTCTGCATAATTTTCTAACTCTAAGACTTTTGTATTAGGAGCCGCTTTACGAATATTATCAGCTGATGTTGAACCTTTTACGGCTAATACGGTTTTTTCACCTGTTAAGTCTTCCACGCTTTTAATATCGCTACCTTTTTTTACTAACAAAGATTGTCCTGCTTTAAAATAGATATCTGAGAAATCAACTTGCTTCTTACGTTCATCACTAATTGTCATAGTGGCAATAATCGCATCAATATTACCATTTTTTAGTAATGGAATCCGTGTTTTAGATGTGACTTCAACAAATTTTGCTTTATCTGGTGACCCTAAAATTTCTTTCGTTAGTGCTTTAGCAATATCAATATCAAATCCTTCAACTTGTCGGGTATCAATATTCATTAAACCAAATAATTTTGTATCATTTTTCACACCCCAGACAATTGTATCGGAGCGTTTTACTCGGTCGTATGTGCTTTTGTCAGATAACTTTTTGCGACCACAACCAATCATTAAGACCGACATAATTAATAAACTCAGTAACAATATAATCGTTCTTTTTTTTCGCATAGGATAGCCTCCTTTTTCTTAATGATTAATAATCTTACTTAAAAATTGTTTTGCGCGTTCCTCTTGTGGATTATCAAAGAAAGCTTCTGATTCTGAATCTTCAAGAATTTCTCCATCAGCCATAAAGATAACTCGGTCAGCAACTTCTCGTGCAAAACCCATTTCGTGCGTTACAACTATCATTGTCATACCATCATCACTTGCTAGAGCCTTCATAACATCAAGTACTTCTCCAACCATTTCCGGGTCTAATGCTGACGTTGGTTCGTCGAATAGCATCACATCAGGTGACATGGCTAAACTTCTCGCAATTGCAATACGCTGTTGTTGTCCCCCAGATAATTGATTAGGATAACTATCTTTTTTATCTAACATACCAACCCGTTCAAGCAAACTCTCAGCTTTTGCAACGGCTACTTCTGGACTTTCTTTTAATACTTTCAGTGGTGCTAATGTAACATTTTCTAATACCGTCATATTTGGGTATAAATTAAAATGTTGAAAAACCATTCCCAAATTTTTTCTGACATCATTCAGATTAGTTTTCGGATCATGAATATTGACCCCATTAACAACTAACTCGCCTGTTGTAATCTCTTCAAGTGCATTGATACAACGTAACATTGTACTCTTCCCAGAACCAGATGGCCCAATCGCAACCACTACTTCTCCTTCTTGAATATCTAAATTGATATTTTTTAGTGCATGGAAATCCCCGTAATATTTCTCAACTTGTTTGAATGATATCATGCCCTTACCTCTTTCTCATTTTTCTAATTATTTTTTAATTATTTATATTTTATACCATTTAGTTCTCATTTGTAAAGGTAAGCATAAGTTTACAGAATAATCTCACCTACTTTTAAAAACAAAAAAATAGAGACTACCCACTCATTCTGCCAAAAAATTAATTTATGACAAAAAATTAGCTGTACTCTCTAATGTTTAGTTATAAAAAAAATAAGCCATTTCTGACTTAGCTATACTATTACTTAAATCAGACACATGGTAGCACCCACGTAGTGCTGCTTCCTTCCAGATCTGACACGCTTAGCGAGCCTACCATTGTCCTAGCCTTTCGGCAAGATTTATTATACTAAACTTTCACATAGAAAGCTAGTCTTTTTTTTGTTTCTTTTTTCTTTTTCGGAGTTCTTTAAAAAATGAAGTTAATAATTCGCTACATTCGTTTTCTAAAATACCCGATTCAACAACAGATTGATGATTAAATCGTGAATCGCTAAGTAATTGCATCAAACTATCTACAGTACCAGCTTTAGGATCTTTGGCACCATAATAAACTTCTTTAATCCGTGATAAAATAATAGCGCCAGAACACATTGGGCATGGTTCTAATGTTACAAATAGCTGTGCATCTTCTAATCGCCAACTTTTTTGTTGACGATTGGCATCTTTAATCGCTAATAATTCTGCATGTGTGGTAGCATCTTGTGATAATTCTCGGACATTGTGCCCACGTCCAATAATTTGATTATCTAGAACAATCACGGCTCCAATCGGCACTTCATCAAGTAATTGTGCTTTATGAGCCTCCTTTAAGGCTTCACGCATAAAATACTCTTTTTGCTCAGTTGTCATAGTTGATTGCGTCATTCGCTAAATCCCCCTTGATTATCTTGTCAACATCATAGTCGAATCTATCGGTCTTATGTTACACTATACCTAAACAGATTGAAAGGATCTTTTTATGAATTTAGAACAATTAAAAACGATTTATCCACAACATTTGATTACTCTTGAAGCAACCGACATGACCGATTATCTGTCCATTCCAATCGAACATCAATGGTTTCATATTCCTTTAAAAGACTTGTCCAAGTCAGAGATTAAGTTACTTCATTCGCTAAGTCCTGACGCACACCAAACTAATGTTTTAGAGATACATTCATGGTACCGTTTTTTATTTCAACACGAACATATTATGCCTGAAGATACAGCTTACCGAATCATTCAAGTTAAGTTACATCAAAAAAGTGATGATGCAAATGATTGGTTAACACATTTTGCTAATCTTTTTAACGCGATTGAGGACTATTTTTTCATCAATGAAACTGAAGCACTTTTGATTGAAAAAAATTCGACTATTCATTATGAACTATCTGATATTGAAGGTATGATCTTAACATTGCAAAGTGATTTTTCTGTTAAACCAAATGTCTTCATTGGAAATTTCCACCAAAAAAATGATACATTTCGTAATTTTTTTATTGAGGAACAAACAATTTTTACTCAATACCAACAAAAAGAATCTACCATTTTTTCATTTCAAACCATTGCTTTAAACTATCTTACGAGTAACAGTATTACCCAAAGCTTTACAATGCAAGCATTAAAGCAAACGTTACAATTAGATGATGATTTAACTACCATCGTTAAAACATTGTGGCAAGAAAAAGGAAATTTGACCTCAACAGCAAAAAAACTGTACATTCATCGAAATACCTTGCAATATCGCTTAGATAAATTCTATGAACGTACAGGCCTATCCTTAAAAAATATGGATGATTTAGCAATCTGTTATGTTTTACTTACCTAATTATCACGACGATTACCAAAAATTAATACTAAACGTAGTAACTGTAAAAGTGAAGCAATCGCAGCAGCAACATAGGTGAATGATGCAGCTACTAGCACTTTACGAGCCATTTTAAGCTCATCTTGATCTAGAATTTGATTATCGGCTAAAATAGCTAACGCACGCCTTGAAGCATTAAATTCTACAGGTAACGTAACAATTTGAAATAGGAAAGTTAACGCAAAACAGATAATACCAATATTAACTAGAATTGGTAAACTACTGAAAAAAATGGCACCAATTAAAATTAACGGTATCGAAATCTGTGCCCCAAAGTTAACAACTGGAACCATGGCAATTCTTAGTTTCAAAGGAAAGTAGTTTTGTTGGTCTTGAATCGCATGACCACACTCATGAGCAGCTACACCAATTGCTGCGACTGATTGGGAGTCTGCGACTGTCTCCGATAGACTGAGACGCTTCGTTTTTGAGTTGTAATTATCTGTCAAATCTCCACTAATTTTTTGTACACCGACATCTCGAATACCAGCATCGCTTAAAATCATCGAAGCGACGTCACTTGCAGTATAACCCTTTCGGTTCATTGACTTGGAAAAGCGACGATATGTACTATTAACATAACTAGGCGCAATCATTGAAATAACCACACCAATGATAATTAAAATATACGTACGGTCAAACATATAATATGGCATAAACATTTAATATTCCCCCTTTTTTATTACGTACTTCATCATAGAATAGTTTAACAGATAAATATGAATTAAGTTAGTAATAATAACGATATTTTTTTAATATAACTACTAAAAGTAATCTTTTTTTCAATAAACCTCGCTTTATTGAGTAGATTTATAGACCAAAATAGTGTATCTTTACTATGTATCTATTTGTTCGAAATAACAGAAATAATTAATCACTATCGCAAATAATCGATTGTTTAAACATATGGGAGGCTTGATTAACATGCGAGAATTACTTGATCTTCCAACACAAAGGCGTTTAAAAATCATTGAACAACTAAATGAAATGTCTGATTGGATTAGCTCAAATGAATTAGCTCAAAAAAATAATGCATCTTTACGAACCATTAATAATGATGTTAGTTATTTAAAAGATAATTGGTATCCACATTTACTCATCGAAACATCTAAAAAAAATGGGGTTCGTTTAAAAACTTTACCCAGTAGTCATATTCGTTTGGTATACAGCCATGTATTAAAAAACTCTGATGCTTTTAGACTTTTAGATGCTATTTTCTTTGATACGACTAAAAGTATTGAAAAATGGGGAGAAACCTTATTTATCAGTGAATCATCACTTTATCGGATAATTAATGATTTATCCACTTCATTAAATCATTTTGATTTAACTTTAGAAAAAAAACCCTGTCGCATCGTTGGACAAAGCGAATTGACTGTTCGTTTCTTTTTTACAAGTTTTTTTAGAGAAGCGTATTCAATAACGGATTGGCCATTTCCTACTAACCGCGAAAAAATCATCACGTTTGCCTTATCAATTTTAGACACCTTAAATCTTAGCTGTGACGAAAATCAAGTCATGAAACTCGCTAATTTAATTAATATTAGTCTCATACGAATCAAACAAGGCTTTTATAATGACTCTCACACTTATAATTCTGAATTAACTGAACAGTATGCCAATGTTTTATTAAAAAACAAGATACCTTTAGAAGAAATCGTAAATGATTTAGAATTAACATGTGATGAAAACTTACTGAACGATTTAATTCACTCTATTTTTTATTATCGTCATAATTGGACAAGCGATTCTGAAAAAGTAACTGTGATAAAAGCAATTCGTCACTTAATCAAAACCTTACGTGATATCTTTGATCTTACCTTAAGCAACCTAGTAGCCGATCAAATCGAAGATTATTTAAAATATTTATATCTCTATCATAAAGTGTATCCATATCGCAACTTTATTATTTTTGACCACTACTACCATGGTGGAACAACAATCAAAGAAAATTTACCTTTCTTTGATGATGTTGTAGCGAAACTATTACTTCGGATGGAGCGTGAAACTCATTTTCCTTGGTATAGTCACTATCGTTATGTTGTTTTATATGGATTGATGATAAAATGGGAGAATTTATCTGAATTACTTGAAGAAAAAAAATTAAAGGCCAAAGTATTAGTCATGAGTGATTTAGGTAAGGATCATCGCGACTTTCTGATTAAAACAATCCAAAAAAACTTTTATAATAAAGTTACTTTATATGGCTATGATGACTTAGTTATCTTTTTAAATCAAACATCAATTGATCAATTTAATGATTACGATTTAATTATTACTAATTTCAATACTATTTTACTGCCAGTCAACAAACTGTTAGTCATTGATGATGTCCCGTCCAATCAAGATTGGGCTAATATTCGTCATGCTGTTAATAAATTTTTTACATTAAGCCCTAGAATGACTGCTGACATCCAAATATTCGAAGAGGATCAATAATTATGGCTTTAGACTTAATCAATTCATTTTTAATTAATCAAGCCTTGATAATCAGTACTATTTCAGGACTTTACTTTGCAGCCATGAGATTATCATTAGATAATACTTGGGAGAATAAAATTAATTTTAATCCCAAATCTTATCGTCTCTTGCTTTCAAAAAAAGTAAAATATGGTTAGGGTTAGGTATTGGCTTATTATGTATTTTAATTTCTTTTAATAGCATCCCTTTTGAAGGGCTCAATCGTATTGACGTGAGATATTTACCAATTTTCTTTTCAGTCATATATGGGGCACCATTAATTGGTACAGTCGCAGCATTTGTTGTTGTAACATTTAAAACAATCGAATATATATTACTTGGAGCATCCATTTCTTTATATTTAAACAACTTTTTATTCACTTTATTTATTTTATGGATTAGCTATATCTTGTATAAAAAAGATTTACCGATTAAAATAACTTCTCAACTATTCCTTGGCTATGTGCTATTAGCTCGTTTTTTAATCTTTTCCTTTATTTTCTATCCAGTTTGGACAATGTCTCTAAGCGTTAATATGGCAATGTATCTAGTAGTCTTTTCAAGTATTTTTTTAATCACTTCTTGGATTGTTCATGCTGTCATCGAATTTTTTAAAAAACTTACTCTTTACAAGACTTCTGCGACATATGACAAGCTTACAAATTTCTATAATAAAGAAGCTTTCATGATTCTATTTGAACATTCCTTTAATAGCTTAATTGAACAAAACCGGACATTTTCTTTAGCTATTATAGATATTGATAATTTTAAAGTGGTGAATGACACTTATGGCCATCTTACTGGCGACCAACTGCTAAAAAAAATTGCAACTGTCATTAAATCATTAGTCAACCACCAAGATATTCAGTGCTTTAGGATTGGTGGAGATGAGCTGGCACTCATTTTTAACTATGATACACCTTCCGCTTTTTTATCGCCTTCAGATTATTGTCGAAAAATTGTGAAAGAGTTAGAAGGCACTCCTTTAATTATCGACAACGTAATAATACCGATTACTTTATCCATTGGTATTGTTACAACTTATCATACTGAAACTGAAGAAATAACAACTTATCAAGCAGATGATATTTTTAAATTAGCCGATAAACAACTGTATCTAGCGAAAAATAAAGGTAAAAATACCGTAGAACATACTATTGTCAAAATTTAAATGCTCGAGTTAACTAATTACTAGTTATCTCGAGCATTTTTCATTTATTTACCTGATAACTCTTTATAGCGCTGATTTTTTTCAATCGTATCATCAGCAGATTGTTCTAATAATCTTGATACTTCTTGTTCTGTTGCTAAAACCTTAGTTAATGCTGAAAAACGAGTTTGATGTTTAAAGAAATCTGGTAGACGATCAAAATTTGCTCGTTTTGAATCAATCTTCATTGGCTCTTTACCTTTTTCTAATAATAACGGATTGTAACGATACAATGGCCAGTACCCTGATTCTACAGCTTCTTTTGAAAATTCAATTGCCTGACCCATACCACCTTTAATCCCATGGTTAATACATGGAACAAATCCAATAATTAATGATGGACCAGGATAAGCTTCAGCCTCAGAAATGGCTTTAATTGTTTGTGTTGGATTAGCATTTAGTGCAACTTGCGCAACGTATACGTGACCATAAGTCATTGCCATCATACCTAAATCCTTTTTCGCTGTCCGTTTACCAGAAGACGTAAATTTAGTAATTGCTGCTGTTGGTGTTGCTTTTGATACCTGACCACCTGTATTAGAGTACATTTCATTATCTAAAACAAATAAATTAACATCCTCACCACTTGCTAAAACATGGTCAAGTCCACTAAAACCAATATCATAGGCCCAACCATCACCACCAATCATCCATTGACTAGGTTTAACAAATAAATCTCGTTGCTCATAGAGATGATATAAACTAACATTATCTTCCATCTCGGCTAACAAAGCTGATTCAAGTTTCGTTGCACGTTGGCGTGAACCATTTCCTTCAAACATATGATCAATCCAATCCTGAAGTAATGCTTGTAAACTATCAGAAACAGTCTGTTGCCCTAAAATTCTTTCAATCTGTTGCTTAAGTGCTAACCTTTGTGTTTTATTCGCAATATACATACCAAAGCCATATTCTGCATTATCTTCAAGTAATGAATTACTCCATGCTGGTCCCTGGCCATCTTCGTTTGTCGTATAAGGTGTTGCTGGTGCTGAACCACCCCAAATTGACGAACAACCGGTAGCATTCGACATGACAAGTCTATCACCGTAAAGTTGCGTTAATAACTTAACATAGGATGTTTCACCACAACCAGAGCACGCACCTGAAAATTCAATTAACGGTTTTTCAAATTGTGACCCTTTGATGCTTTCTTTTTTCTTTACAGGATTTGCTTTTTGTTTCAAAGTCATGGCAAATGCCCAGTTCACTGCTTCTTCTTTTTGTTCTTCATACGGTTTCATCACTAATGCTTTTTCTTTAGCAGGACAAACTTCCACACAAAGACCGCAACCAGTACAATCCTCCAACGACACTTGAATACGATACATTAAGCCATTTGCTCCACGCATTTCACGGACAATAAATCCTTCTGGTGCTTCTATCATCTCCTCATCATCCGCTAAAAATGGTCGAATCGCTGCATGAGGACAAACAAAGGCACATTCATTACACATTGTACAAGCATCTGGTATCCATTCAGGTACTTCTAGTGCAATCCCACGTTTTTCGTAAGCTGCTGTTCCACTTGGGATAGTGCCATCTGCCATGTGATTATCTAAAAGATTCTTAACAGTTAAAGAATCGCCTTCTTGACGATTAACAGGCTCTAAGATTTCACGTACATATTTTGGTTTAGTCCAGTCGACTTCCTCTTCTAGAATTGTTAGTGTCCGCCATTCCTCTGGGATATCAACAGGAATCAAATGTTGGCCTGTCAAATCGATAGCAGCTTGATTTTTTTGGACAACTTCTTCTGATTTTTTACCATAGGCTTTTGCAACTTCTTCTTTTAAATAAGGGATAAATTGCTCTCTTTCCATTAAATCTGTCAACTCAAAAAAGGCTGTTGACATAACTGTATTAATTCGACGTCCTAAGCCGACTTGCTGTGCGATATCAAGCGCATTAATAATATAAAACTTAGCCTGTTTATCCGCCAACTTTTTTTTCAACTGTTTTGGTAAAAGTCTTAGCACACGTGCTTTATCCCAAGTAGTGTTTAATATGAAGGTCCCACCTAGTTTTAAGCTATCAATCAAATCATATTTATGAATATAAGATGCATTATGACAGCCAATAAAATCTGCTTGCTCAATATAATAGGTTGATTCAATAGGCTCTGGGCCAAATCGCAAGTGCGAAATTGTTAATCCACCAGATTTTTTAGAATCATAAGAGAAGTAACCTTGGGCATATAAATCAGTGTGGTTCCCTATGATTTTAATAGCTTGTTTATTAGCACCAACCGTTCCATCCGAACCAAATCCCCAAAATTTTGCTTGAAATGTTGTATCAGGTGTTAAGTCAAGCATGCCCGAAACTGGTAAGGATAGATGTGTTACATCATCTGTAATTCCTACTGTGAATCGGAATTTTAATTGCTCAACGGGTAAGGATAAGTGATCAAAAACAGCTTTAATTTGAACCGGAGGAACGTCTTTAGAGCCTAAGCCATATCGCCCACCAATCACAATTGGACGTTTAGGATGACGATATAATGCACTCTGAACATCCAATAATAATGGTTCACCATCAGAGCCTGGTTCTTTTGTCCTGTCCAATACGGCAATTCTTTCAACCGTCTCTGGTAATTTAGCTAACATATTTTCAGTTGGAAATGGTCGATATAAATGAATATTAAGATGCCCCACTTTACGTCCTTGTTGATTCAAATAATCGACAGTTTGACGAATTGTTGGTGAGACTGATCCCATCGATATAATAACTTCTGTCGCCTCACTTGAACCATAATACGTTGTCAAATCATAATTAGTTCCACGTAACTGATTAATCTTCCCCATATATTCTTGGACAATATCTGGAACAATATCATAGTATTGATTAATCGTTTCACGCTGTTGGAAATGAATATCAGGATTTTGTGCCGTACCTGATACGTTCGGCCGATTTGGTGTCATACCACGTAACCTAAAGCGTTTCAAAGCATCATAATCGACTAATTTTTCTAAATCAGCATATTGAATGACATCAATTTTTTGAAGTTCATGACTCGTTCGG
Organism: Vagococcus penaei; assembly: GCF_001998885.1. Taxonomy (NCBI): domain Bacteria; kingdom Bacillati; phylum Bacillota; class Bacilli; order Lactobacillales; family Enterococcaceae; genus Vagococcus; species Vagococcus penaei. The sequence goes on along the minus strand of NZ_CP019609.1, from coordinate 2,049,663 downwards.
AAGCCATCAAAAAAATTGATAAATGGTAGACTTGCTTTTAAACTTGCTAAATGCGCCACTGCAGATAAATCCATGACTTCTTGAACGGAACTCTCAGCCAACATGCAGAACCCCGTTTGACGTGCTGCCATGACATCTCCATGATCACCAAAAATACTTAGTGCATTCGTAGTTACTGCACGACTTGCAACATGAAATACTGTCGGTAATAGTTCTCCAGCAATCTTGTACATATTAGGGATCATTAATAGTAATCCCTGAGATGCGGTATATGTCGAGGTTAAAGCACCCGTTTTTAACGATCCATGTACGGCTCCAGCAGCACCGGCTTCTGATTGCATACTGATAACTTTCGGAACTTCACCAAATAAATTGGGGCGTTCTTTCATTGACCATTCCTCAACAACTTCAGCCATTGTTGAACTCGGCGTAATCGGATAAACCGCTGTAACCTCTGTAAATGCATAAGAAATATAAGCTGCAGCTGTATTACCATCCATAGTTATTTTATGTGTCATTTGTCACACCTTCTTTTAACTTTCTAATTGCTATCCATTGACTTTTTCAACTAATTCATCCACAAAGCCTTGCAATAAATCGAGGTCTTCACCTTCAGCATTATGTTCAATACATACTAATTCAGCACCTCTTGTAGCACCGGCCTTTTCAAATTGAGTCACAAAATCACGTGCTGATTGGCAATAGTACTCACCATACTCTGTATCACCTGATCCCACAACGCCAAAAATTTGGTCTGTTAATTCTTCATCTGCTAAATCTTCAAAAAAGTCTTCAATTTCATACGGTAAATCACCATCGCCATATGTATAAGTTGCGACAATACAAATATCTGCATCATCAAAAAAATCTGATTCAACATCTGAACATTCTTCACGCTCTACTTCTAAACCTGCATCAATTAATTTATCTTCTATAATTTCAGAAATCTCTTCTGTATTACCAGTCATACTTGCGTAAACTATTTTTGCCAACGTCATAAAAAAACCTCACATTCTTATATTTATATAAAAATTTCACAAGTTATACAAATCAATTCTAACATAAAAATTTGCTAAGATGAATGCTCTGAATCAAAATTAACCAATTTTTATTTAGATAAAAAAAAGCCGTAAAATTGGGAGTCAATCCAATTTTACGGCTTTTTAAGGCTCTATAATTTAAAGGACTGATGAATCAAAATTTGATTCATCAGTCCTTTTTTAGTTTATTTAAATATAAAACATGTCGTCTATCTAGTAAAATTTAAGTACCACCAAAAATCTAAGATAGAAAGGACGACATGTCGTGAATAATCATATCAAAAAAATGCTACGAATTACAGATGAACATTTATATTTAACAAATACGGAGGAAGCTAAAGTTAAAGGAAAGAACTCTTTAATTATCTTTGGCATCTATTCTCCCATGCCTTCGGCTTGTAAATCCTGTGGGTCAACTGTTGTTGATAATGAAGGAAAAAGTGTGGTTGTTAGGAATGGAAAAAAAGAAGTAACTATTCGATTAGATTCTTATCAAAATATGCCTACTGTTTTAAAACTAAAGAAACAACGATTCCATTGTAAAAACTGTTCTCACAATTGGACCGCACAGTGTTCTATTGTTGAAAAAAATTGTCATATCAGTAAATTTATTACTTTGAAGATTTTAGAATTATTAACTGAGAAAATCTCTATGACAGTTATATCTAAACAATGCCAAGTTTCTTTAACTACAGTTTTAAGAGTTCTTAAGTCCGTTGAATCACAGCTCCCACAACAACTTAAACCTCGATCTTTTCCAGAAGTTTTAATGGTAGATGAGTTTAGATCTCACGCTAGTTATGAAGATAAAATGAACTTCATATGTGCTGATGGGAAAACAGGTGAATTAGTGGACGTTTTACCTAGTAGGAAATTAGAGAAAATCATTCCTTACTTTAATCGCTCTTCATTGGAGGAACGGAGAAAAGTTAAATTTTTAGTAACAGATATGAATGCAGCTTACTTTCAATTGACTAAAACAGTCTTTCCTACTGCTAAGCTAGTCATTGATCGATTTCATATTGTAAAGCATTTGAACACTGCTTTTAATGATTTGAGAGTACGAGAAATGAAGACATTAGTTGCCAACAAGAAAAATTCAGAAGCCAATAAATTAAAATCAAACTGGAAATGTCTTCTGAAAAATCAAACAACTATTTCCATTTCAGAATTCAAAACCTGGAGAAGCTTTCCTTCTCCAAAGCATCCTCTTTTAACGGAATCTATGATGATTGATCGACTACTTTCATTCTCTTCTAATCTAAAAGAAGCTTATGATATCTTTCATTTACTAATGTATCACTTTAGAAACAAAGATGACCAGTCATTTTTCGAACTATTGAAAGATTTACCCGATAGCTTGGATAGACAATTTAGAAATAAAATAGACAATCTGATTTCCTACGAGGAAGGTATTCGAAATGCCCTAAAATATAATTTTTCCAATGGAAAAATCGAAGCTAAGAACACTCATATAAAAACTCTTAAAAGAGTTTCCTACGGGTTCAACTCCTTTACGAATATGCGCATAAGAATTTTCTTGATAAACGGCCTTATTAAAATTAAATAACTAAAAAAGATGATAAATCTGAGAATAATCTCAAATTTATCATCTCATATATCCGACTCATCAGTCCGATTTGACAAAGAGCCCTTTTTAATTAAGGTTTAACTACAAATAACCAAGCCTTTGCTTCATCAAGTAAACTAGGTTGATTTTGTGCAGCCTCATTCACCTCAACGACTGTTCCCGAAACAGGTGATTCATATTCAACTACAGCTTTTTCAGCTTCTAGCTCAACAACTTCGTCACCTAATTCAACAATTGTACCGACTTTTGGAAAAGAAGCAAAACTAATTTTTCCTAAATCATCTTGTGCTTGTTCAGACAAACCAACTCTAATCAAGTCTCCTTCTTCTTTAATCCATAAATTTTTATCAGTCATCAATTTTACCTCCTAATTTAAAAATGCTTCCTCATATTCTTTTTCCTTAAAACCAAGTAATACCTGATTATTGGCTAATAGCATAATCGGACGCTTAATAAGCATACCATCAACTGTCAAACGACTTGCCGCTTCTTCCACAGTAAATTCATTAACAATATCTTTCAGATGCTGCTCCCGATATTTGATACCACTAGTATTAAAGAAACGTCGAATAGGATAATCATTATCATTCATCCATGTAATTAATAAATCTTTTGCTGGTGGTTCTTCTATCATATTAATTATCTTGTAATCAATCGCGTGCTCATCTAACCAGACTTTAGCTTTTTTGCAAGTTGAACACTTTGGGTACCAATAAAACGTTACCATTATATCAACCTCTCTTTCTCTATTGTAGTATATCATAGTCATTTATAAAAAAATATCCTAGACTAATAATGTTTAAAAAAATTAGTAAACTATGTTATAATTGATTAGTTAGTTAGCCGATTACAATATTACTTTAGGAGGCCCCTATGAAGAAATCATCGAGTAATAAAGAAGATTACCTAAAAGCGATTTATGAGAATAATGGTATTGATGAATTCGTTTCTAATAAAACCTTATCGCAACATTTAAATGTCTCACCTGCTTCAGTCACAGAAATGGTAGAAAAACTTCAAAGTGACGGCCTTTTAGAATATAAGCCTTATACTGGTGTCAAATTAACATTAAATGGTCTTAATCAAACCATTACAATCATCAGAAATCATCGAATTATCGAAACCTTTCTATATGACAAACTAGGCTATTCACTTCATGATTTGCACCATTTATCTGAAGAATTAGAACACGTTAAAGATCCTATCTTTTTTGATCGCTTATTTACATACTTAAGTAAACCAAAAACTTGCCCGCATGGTGGAATCATTCCAACACATGATAACTATCGAGAGCCTTCTTTAATACCTATTTCTGATTTTAAACCAGGTGATTCCTTAATAATTGGCCGCGTTATGGATGATACTTCCGTTTTAAATTATATGTCGTCAATTAACTTAACGGTAGGTGATACTATCCATATAGTAGATATTGATCATTTTAACGAATTGATTGTCTTTACAATTAATCAATCAGATAAAACATTTCATATTAGCCTAAAACAAGCACACTTGATTTTTTCTAGTTATACTTAAACTGTTGGAAGTTAAATCTCCAACAGTTTTTTACTAAATTCGTACAATAAAAGATGAGAAAAAAGAAGATAGAATATGAGAAAACTCAATCTATCTTCTTTTTATTTTATATACTAATCAATAATTATATACTGGGCTAGCTGGATTCGAACCAACGAGTGACGGAGTCAAAGTCCGTTGCCTTACCGCTTGGCTATAGCCCATTAAAAAAGGCGACTGATGGGAATCGAACCCACGCGTGTCGGAACCACAATCCGATGCGTTAACCACTTCGCCACAATCGCCATATTAAAAAAATGGAGGGAGGCAGATTCGAACTGCCGAACCCGAAGGAGCGGATTTACAGTCCGCCGCGTTTAGCCACTTCGCTATCCCTCCAAAATGGCGCAAGACAGAATCGAACTGCCGACACACGGAGCTTCAATCCGTTGCTCTACCAACTGAGCTACTGCGCCTAAACGGTCCCGACGGGATTTGAACCCGCGATCTCCTGCGTGACAGGCAGGCATGTTAACCCCTACACCACGGAACCATTTAAAAAGTTTATGGATTCGAACCATCTATTCTTATTGGCTAAATAAGACTTTTCCCATCTGAAAACTTTATATATTTATTGTTATGACCCGTACGGGAATCGAACCCGTGTTACCGCCGTGAAAGGGCGGTGTCTTAACCGCTTGACCAACGGGCCTATTATCTATCTAGCATGGCAATGTCCTACTCTCACAAAGAGAAACCCTTCACTACCCTCGGCGCTAAGAAACTTAACTACTGTGTTCGACATGGTTACAGGTGTATCCTTCTTGCCATTATTACCATACTATAAAATAAACTGGGCTAGCTGGATTCGAACCAACGAGTGACGGAGTCAAAGTCCGTTGCCTTACCGCTTGGCTATAGCCCATTAAAAGGGCGACTGATGGGAATCGAACCCACGCGTGTCGGAACCACAATCCGATGCGTTAACCACTTCGCCACAATCGCCATAATACTATTAAAATAAAAAATCTAACTAATACCGGCGGCCGGGGTCGAACCGGCACGCCCTTGCGGGCACAGGATTTTGAGTCCAGCGCGTCTGCCAATTCCGCCACGCCGGCATATATTAATTAGAAAAAGGCGGTAACCGGATTTGAACCGATGATAAAGGTGTTGCAGACCTCTGCCTTACCACTTGGCTATACCGCCATACCATATTAAAACTGGGCTAGCTGGATTCGAACCAACGAGTGACGGAGTCAAAGTCCGTTGCCTTACCGCTTGGCTATAGCCCAATAAAAAAAGGCGACTGATGGGAATCGAACCCACGCGTGTCGGAACCACAATCCGATGCGTTAACCACTTCGCCACAATCGCCATAATACTATTGAAGCAACAGGGGTAGTAGGACTCGAACCCACGCTGACGGTTTTGGAGACCGTAGTTCTACCACTAAACTATACCCCTATAAAAATGGAGGGAGGCAGATTCGAACTGCCGAACCCGAAGGAGCGGATTTACAGTCCGCCGCGTTTAGCCACTTCGCTATCCCTCCAAAATGGCGCAAGACAGAATCGAACTGCCGACACACGGAGCTTCAATCCGTTGCTCTACCAACTGAGCTACTGCGCCTAAACGGTCCCGACGGGATTTGAACCCGCGATCTCCTGCGTGACAGGCAGGCATGTTAACCCCTACACCACGGAACCATTTAAAAAGTTTATGGATTCGAACCATCTATTCTTATTGGCTAAATAAGACTTTTCCCATCTGAAAACTTTATATATTTATTGTTATGACCCGTACGGGAATCGAACCCGTGTTACCGCCGTGAAAGGGCGGTGTCTTAACCGCTTGACCAACGGGCCTTATTTATTATTTTACGGAGAGTAAGGGATTCGAACCCTTGAGACAGTTATTACCGCCTACATGATTTCCAATCATGCTCCTTCGGCCAACTCGGACAACTCTCCAAGCTTTAGCTTTTAATGACTCTTTAAAAGGACTCCGGCAGTAGGACTCGAACCTACGACATCATGATTAACAGTCATGCGCTACTACCAACTGAGCTATGCCGGAATACTTATAAATGCGTGGCAGCGTCCTACTCTCACAAAGAGAAACCCTTCACTACCCTCGGCGCTAAGAAGCTTAACTGCTGTGTTCGGCATGGTTACAGGTGTATCCTTCTTGCCATCGCCACCACACTTCTATAAGTGTTCTATTTAATTAAGTGATTGCTCACTCAAAACTGGATTTGAAGTTATCATTAACATAAGTGACACCGTTTATTTGGTTAAGTCCTCGATCGATTAGTACTAGTCCGCTCCATACATCACTGTACTTCCACTCCTAGCCTATCTACCTGATCATCTCTCAGGGATCTTACTTTCTTAAAGAAATGGGAAATCTCATCTTGAGGGGGGCTTCACGCTTAGATGCTTTCAGCGTTTATCCCGTCCATACATAGCTACCCAGCAATGCCCTTGGCAGAACAACTGGTACACCAGAGGTATGTCCATCCCGGTCCTCTCGTACTAAGGACAGCTCCTCTCAAATTTCCAACGCCCGCGACGGATAGGGACCGAACTGTCTCACGACGTTCTGAACCCAGCTCGCGTGCCGCTTTAATGGGCGAACAGCCCAACCCTTGGGACCGACTACAGCCCCAGGATGCGACGAGCCGACATCGAGGTGCCAAACCTCCCCGTCGATGTGAACTCTTGGGGGAGATAAGCCTGTTATCCCCAGGGTAGCTTTTATCCGTTGAGCGATGGCCCTTCCATGCGGAACCACCGGATCACTAAGCCCGACTTTCGTCCCTGCTCGAGTTGTAACTCTCGCAGTCAAGCTCCCTTTTGCCTTTACACTCTTCGAATGATTTCCAACCATTCTGAGGGAACCTTTGGGCGCCTCCGTTACATTTTAGGAGGCGACCGCCCCAGTCAAACTGTCCATCTGACACTGTCTCCCGCCACGATAAGTGGCGCGGGTTAGACTGGTCATAACACAAGGGTAGTATCCCACCAATGCCTCCCTCGAAACTAGCGTTCCGAGTTCAACGGCTCCTACCTATCCTGTACATGTGTCACAAACAGTCAATATCAAACTACAGTAAAGCTCCATGGGGTCTTTCCGTCCTGTCGCGGGTAACCTGCATCTTCACAGGTACTAAAATTTCACCGAGTCTCTTGTTGAGACAGTGCCCAAATCGTTACGCCTTTCGTGCGGGTCGGAACTTACCCGACAAGGAATTTCGCTACCTTAGGACCGTTATAGTTACGGCCGCCGTTTACTGGGGCTTCAATTCTGAGCTTCGCTATTGCTAACCCATCCTCTTAACCTTCCAGCACCGGGCAGGCGTCAGCCCCTATACGTCATCTTTCGATTTTGCAGAGACCTGTGTTTTTGATAAACAGTCGCTTGGGCCTATTCACTGCGGCTAAACTTGCGTTTAGCACCCCTTCTCCCGAAGTTACGGGGTCATTTTGCCGAGTTCCTTAACAAGAGTTCTCTCGCTCACCTTAGGATTCTCTCCTCGACTACCTGTGTCGGTTTGCGGTACGGGTCGTTTGCTTCTAACTAGAAGATTTTCTTGACAGTGTGATATTGGAACTTCGGTACTAAATTTCCCTCCACATCACAACTCGTCCTTAGAGGTGTAAGCATTTGACTCACACCAAGACTTGTTGCTTATACGCACATATCCAACAGTGCGCTTCCGTAACCTCCTGTGTCCCTCCATTGTTCAAACAAAACAAACGAGTACAGGAATCTCAACCTGTTGTCCATCGCCTACGCCTATCGGCCTCGGCTTAGGTCCCGACTAACCCTGGGAGGACGAGCCTTCCCCAGGAAACCTTAGTCATTCGGTGGACAGGATTCTCACCTGTCTTTCGCTACTCATACCGGCATTCTCACTTCTAAGCGCTCCACTAGTCCTCACGATCTAGCTTCAACGCCCTTAGAACGCTCTCCTACCATAGAACCAAAGGTTCTATCCACAGTTTCGGTAATATGTTTAGCCCCGGTACATTTTCGGCGCAAGGGCACTCGACTAGTGAGCTATTACGCACTCTTTAAATGGTGGCTGCTTCTAAGCCAACATCCTAGTTGTTTGTGCACCCTCACATCCTTTTCCACTTAACATATATTTTGGGACCTTAACTGGTGGTCTGGGCTGTTTCCCTTTCGACAATGGATCTTATCACTCACTGTCTGACTCCCGGATATAAATGAATGGCATTCGGAGTTTATCTGAATTCGGTAACCCAAGACGGGCCCCTAGTCCAAACAGTGCTCTACCTCCATCATTCTTAATTCCGAGGCTAGCCCTAAAGCTATTTCGGAGAGAACCAGCTATCTCCAAGTTCGATTGGAATTTCTCCGCTACCCACACCTCATCCCCGCACTTTTCAACGTACGTGGGTTCGGTCCTCCAGTGCGTTTTACCGCACCTTCAACCTGGACATGGGTAGGTCACATGGTTTCGGGTCTACAACTACATACTACGTCGCCCTATTCAGACTCGCTTTCGCTACGGCTCCGCTTCTTCAGCTTAACCTCGCATGCAATCGTAACTCGCCGGTTCATTCTGCAAAAGGCACGCCATCACCCATTAACGGGCTTTGACTTTTTGTAGGCACACGGTTTCAGGTTCTATTTCACTCCCCTTCCGGGGTGCTTTTCACCTTTCCCTCACGGTACTGGTTCACTATCGGTCACTAGAGAGTATTTAGCCTTGGGAGATGGTCCTCCCGGATTCCGACGGAATTTCTCGTGTTCCGCCGTACTCAGGATACTCATAGGTGTGTTGTCAATTTCGTCTACGGGGCTTTTACCCGCTCCGGCTGACCTTTCCAGGTCGATTTGACTATTTACAACAGCTACCACAGCTGAGTCCTACAACCCCAATGAGCAAGCTCATTGGTTTGGGCTGTTTCCGTTTCGCTCGCCGCTACTAAGGAAATCGATTTTTCTTTCTCTTCCTGCAGGTACTTAGATGTTTCAGTTCTCTGCGTCTACCTTCTATTAGCTATGTATTCACTAATAGATAATACCCTATAAAAGGTATTGGGTTCCCCCATTCGGAAATCTCCGGATCAAAGCTTACTTACAGCTCCCCGAAGCATATCGGCGTTAGTCCCGTCCTTCATCGGCTTCTAGTGCCAAGGCATCCACCGTGCGCCCTTATTCACTTAACCTTTTCTAACCTAATGGTTAGATCTTTTTTGTTTGTATCAAACAGCGATATCTGATACAAACAACGCTTCACAACTTACGCTGTGTCACGCGGTGTACTTAATTTATGTTGATGTCTAACTTCAACTATCCAGTTTTCAATGAACAATAATGGTAAAGGTTCTACCAATGGAGCCTAGCGGGATCGAACCGCTGACCTCCTGCGTGCAAGGCAGGCGCTCTCCCAGCTGAGCTAAGGCCCCATTTAGTTTGAGAGTAGACCTCTCAAAACTGAACAAAGTAAATTCAACCAATGTGTTTCCGTAATTATCCTTAGAAAGGAGGTGATCCAGCCGCACCTTCCGATACGGCTACCTTGTTACGACTTCACCCCAATCATCTATCCCACCTTAGGCGGCTGGCTCCCGAAGGTTACCTCACCGACTTTGGGTGTTACAAACTCTCGTGGTGTGACGGGCGGTGTGTACAAGGCCCGGGAACGTATTCACCGTGGCATGCTGATCCACGATTACTAGCGATTCCGGCTTCATGTAGGCGAGTTGCAGCCTACAATCCGAACTGAGAACAGCTTTAAGAGATTAGCTAAACCTCGCGGTCTCGCAACTCATTGTACTGTCCATTGTAGCACGTGTGTAGCCCAGGTCATAAGGGGCATGATGATTTGACGTCATCCCCACCTTCCTCCGGTTTGTCACCGGCAGTCTTGCTAGAGTGCCCAACTAAATGATGGCAACTAACAATAAGGGTTGCGCTCGTTGCGGGACTTAACCCAACATCTCACGACACGAGCTGACGACAACCATGCACCACCTGTCACTTTGTCCCCGAAGGGAAAGCTCTATCTCTAGAGTGGTCAAAGGATGTCAAGACCTGGTAAGGTTCTTCGCGTTGCTTCGAATTAAACCACATGCTCCGCCGCTTGTGCGGGCCCCCGTCAATTCCTTTGAGTTTCAGCCTTGCGGCCGTACTCCCCAGGCGGAGTGCTTAATGCGTTAGCTGCGGCACTGAAGGGCGGAAACCCTCCAACACCTAGCACTCATCGTTTACGGCGTGGACTACCAGGGTATCTAATCCTGTTTGCTCCCCACGCTTTCGAGCCTCAGTGTCAGTTACAGACCAGAGAGTCGCCTTCGCCACTGGTGTTCCTCCATATATCTACGCATTTCACCGCTACACATGGAATTCCACTCTCCTCTTCTGCACTCAAGTCTCCCAGTTTCCAATGACCTTCCTCGGTTGAGCCGAGGGCTTTCACATCAGACTTAAAAGACCACCTGCGCTCGCTTTACGCCCAATAAATCCGGACAACGCTTGCCACCTACGTATTACCGCGGCTGCTGGCACGTAGTTAGCCGTGGCTTTCTGGTTAGATACCGTCAAGGTGAGAACAGTTACTCTCTCACTTGTTCTTCTCTAACAACAGAGTTTTACGATCCGAAAACCTTCTTCACTCACGCGGCGTTGCTCGGTCAGACTTTCGTCCATTGCCGAAGATTCCCTACTGCTGCCTCCCGTAGGAGTCTGGGCCGTGTCTCAGTCCCAGTGTGGCCGATCACCCTCTCAGGTCGGCTATGCATCATGGTCTTGGTAGGCCGTTACCCCACCAACTAACTAATGCACCGCGGGCCCATCCACCAGTGACACCGAAGCGTCTTTTATCCTGTCGCCATGCGGCAATAGGAATTATGCGGTATTAGCACCTGTTTCCAAGTGTTATCCCCCTCTGATGGGCAGGTTGCCCACGTGTTACTCACCCGTCCGCCACTCACTTGTCTCGGTGGAGCAAGCTCCGGTGAGACAAGTGCGTTCGACTTGCATGTATTAGGCACGCCGCCAGCGTTCGTCCTGAGCCAGGATCAAACTCTCAATAAAAGTATGATAACATCTTACGATGTTTAGCTCATTTAAAAATTTTGCTAGCGAATGTTTCTATTCACTTTAAATATGGTTTGTTTTTACTATTGTAAAAACGCCCTACACATTTGGTTTGTCTTACTTTGTTCAGTTTTCAAAGGTCTAAACTTTTTAATGTTTGTTGTCGTAACAACTTTTATATCATATCAATTTTGTAAAGCTTTGTCAACAACTTTTCAAAATTTATTTTTACGTTGTTGTTTTTTTAAAATGATATGTCGTAGCGACATGTAATAATATATCAACAATTCAAATTAAATGCAAGTACTTTTTTAATTTGTTTTAAAATTATTATATTAATTGAAAATTAATTAAAAAAAAGAGCTGAAAAACTTGTAATACAAGGATTTAGCTCTTTTTTAATAATTCTTTTAACTGGTATTTACCTAATAAAATCAATCCTAAAATCATAAAAATCAATAAAATGAAAAACAATATAAAGCAATGCAAGAAGAACTCCTGTGGCAACATTGTAATAATAGGATCTGTTATTGGATCAAAGAGCCAGTCATCATTAGTAAAAAATATTTCATGGAAAAAGACAAAAAATTGATCAAAAGCAATAATCATTAAAACAATTAAGCTAAGTAAAATTGCTAAAAACCAACTTAATGGTTTTATTAGTAACCACATTGTTTTACTTTTATAGTATTTTTTCAGAAAAAAGATACTAGGAAATATCGTTATCAACAAAATAGCGTAATTGAACTGAAATAATTTTTTTACATCCCAAAAATGTAGTAAGCCAGAAGTAGAACTTGAAAAATCCGGTAGATTTAATTGTTTTACCCAAAAATAATTCAAATAATCTAATAAGACATTATAATTATGCATCAATGTATCTTTAGATAGTCCGACACTATCTACGATGTCTAAATAACGAATATCTAAAGAAAATAACCATTTAGAATTAATCGTCAATGCTACCGAGAGAGTAATTAGGCTAAGCAATAAACATCCAACACTTAACCGTTGGAACCAGCGAGACAATTAAAATCTCCAATCATCTAATGAATTCAAAATATGTGTCGGAGGGCTTGCTAAATCTGGTACATGTTTTTTCTTTGTAAATCCAGTTAAAACTAACAGGCTATCAATACCATTATTTATACCTGCTTTAATATCCGTTTCATAATTATCACCAACCATAATAACATCTTCTTTATTCAAACCCATAACCCGTAAGGCAGACTCCATAATAATTGATTGTGGTTTACCAATCAAAATCGCTTGCTGTTGAGTGGCCGTTTCTAAAAGAGAAATAAATGAACCTGCACCAGGTAATAAACCACGATGTGTTGGAATGTTTTTATCAGGATTTGTACCAATAAAATGAGCGCCATTTTGGATAGCTAATGTTGCCGTAACAAATTTTTCATAATTAATTTCCGTATCTAATCCAACAACAACATAATCTGGCACTTTTTCTTCAATAATAAATCCAGCATGATTTATAGCTTCATGTAGCCCTGTTTCACCAATAATGTAAACTTTATTCCCCAATCCTTGTTCATGCATATAATCAACAGTTGCCAAACTTGCTGTATAGATAGTATCTGCTGATACATGAATATCGCAAACCTTTGCTAATTTTTCTTTAATTTGAACCGGTGTCCGCGTGGTATTGTTTGTTACAAATAAAAAAGGCAACTCTTTTTGCTGAAGCTTTTCAACAAAACGTTTTCCAGCAGATATTGGTTTTTCACCTAAATATATTGTTCCATCTAAATCAATTAAATAGCCTTTGTATGACATGGTTAATCCCTTTCTTTTTGACGCATTTTAAATGTTCGCTTTTTATTATTTGGTTGTTGCGAATTTTTTTTAGTAGGTGCTTGTTTCTTTTCAGCTGTGTGTTTCACATCTTGTCGATCACGTCTCTTAAAATTATCTTTGCGTTTGACATCCTTACTATTTTTAGGAGCACGTGGATTTTTTTTATTTTTTTTCTGATTATGCGTACTAGATGTATCACGCCCTTTTCGCTGAAACTCTCCAATCTGTTCAATCACAAAATAAGCACACCCAAAATTACAGTACTCATAAAGATAATCAGATAAATGACTAATTTTAGCATCAATAGCGGCATTTTTAAAATCATCTTTAAAGAATCCTTTTAAACGTAACTGATCATAACCCCAATCTCCTACAATGTAATCATATTTTTCTAAAATTTCTTGGTAACGATCTAATAATTTTTCATAATCAAATCCTTCTCGATAATCATAAACTAACCGATAAGTCCCTTTTCCTAAAGAAAATGAATCTGGTGAAAAAGACGCTAATAGCGCTTGGCGCTTTTGCTCACTAGCTGTCAACTCTTCAATAATAGCGTCTTTTTCTAACTCTTTATCACTATTTTTTTTATCATTCATTTTGTCATCACCCCAAATCATCTTTTTTCTTTAAACTATTCACTCGACTTAAATAGTCCCCTAAAACATTTCTTAAAAAGTCAGAACCAATTAATTTGACATTTCCCGCGATTTCAATTGTCGGAAAAAATGGGACAAACATGATGTGATCAACTGTTACTAGCTGATACACTTTATCTAATTGAATCTGTTTGCCTTCATGGGTAACTTGTTTAGATACATGGTCATAGTTAATTCCATCATAACACATTTCTCCAAAAACCTTACCACGAAATTTCAGTCCAATAATTGGAAAATTACGAAGAAAGGCTCTATTTTTCTCAATTTCTTTCATTAATCGTATTAAATCTGATCCCATCAAGCGAACACTAATTAAATTCATCGGATGTGGTAAGCATTGATGTAAATCTAATGCTGTTACTGGCCCTTTTTTTAAATCTTTTAAAAACAAACCAGAATTAATCAAGGCAATTGATGAATTTCCAGCCTCTTTCATTGCTTTTAATGTACAATCGATTAATGTATTTTCCCGATATAGCGTCTTAGGTAACTGTGTTATGACTTGATTGGTTAGATTATCTATACCCAACTGCTGTAACATCTCAACTTCTTCTAAATCGGATGCGACATTAGGCAAATCATCTACACAGTAGGTTACAGCACTTATCTCTTGTTTATTAGAATCGGGATACGTTACTTCAACTAAACCAACATATTCACCAAAGCGACCTGCTGCAACTAACATGACATCATTCCAAATCAAACCATTTTCTAGTAAATGATGCGTATGTGATCCAAAAATAATATCAATCATCGGATAGTTTTCAGCAATTAACTTGTCATCGGGCAAACCAAGATGCGATAACAAAATTAAACAATCCACTTGCGGCCGCAATAATGGTAGTAGCGAATCTAAAACGTCTTTAATATCTACTAAGGTCCAACCATATGTCTGATAAGTTAGCTCCATTGGTGCAGTCAAACCAATTAAACCTATGCGTAAGCCACTCTCAGTTGTGATAATACGGTAACTTTCAGCCCATTTGGGTGTCACTAATGATTTTGAGTCTAGCAAATTACTTAAAATAACCGGAAAGTTCTTTCTATCATATAATGCATTAAGTTGCTGATAACTATTAGTAATTCCTTCATTGTTACCAATAGTTACGGCATCGTAATGTGCTTGATTCATTAGGCGAACATTGGCTCGACCATGTGTCGATTCAGTCAATGGATGGTTGCGATCCATAAAATCGCCAACATCGACTGTAATGCAATCGATTCCACTACTTTTTGCGGCAATTTTTTGTTCTTGAATCATTCGTCTAATTTTAGGCCATCTCTCAAAATGTGAATGAATGTCATTTGTATGAATAAAGTGAATTTTTTTTGTCATAAACGTCAACCTTTATCTTAATTTAGTTTCTATATTAGCATATTTTTTTTCGAAACCCCATTACTTAGTTTAACACAATCATTTATCAACTATGATAGTCTGTTAGTCTTTTTACATAAAAAAGCAGTATTGAGAATCAACTCAATACTGCTGGGTGATAAACTAAAAAATAGCCATTTTATTAATTTGAATTTTTTTGATAGCATGTAAATTATAGATAATCAAACCAAGGATAATTAAAAACATTAACCCAAACGGAATGACTACTGCTGGCACCATATTTTGTCCTGTCCCTACAATTAGACTAATAATAAACAAGACATATGATTTCATCATTGCTGGCCAATATGGAACACTTACTAATATAAGAATGATAAGTCCTAATAAAATACTTAGAACAATGATTAATTTTTTAAATTTCCAAGAATATCCAATAATGGCTAAAGTATTAGCAAACAGCATCGCTAAAAATAAGCACTCCATTAACAATAAACCGACTAAGATCGGACTAACAATTGGCCCTAAACTTAAAGGTGTGACATAAATACTGTGACTATCACTACCTAAATTGATGTAAGCAGATAGTTTTAACCACTGGACTGCTTCAGTCAAAGCAAAAAAACTTAGACTAAAAATCAATGAACTGATAATTTGGGCACTTATAATTTGCTTGATAATCGTACCTCTTGAAATAGAATGATAACTATAAAACGTTACTTGTCGCATCACGAATAGCCACGTTAAGATAATTAAATAAATATAGAGGCAATAAGTGATATTGGGCATTTCCCACTCAATAGATAGCCTTGTTTTTGATATATATGATAAACCATACCCCAAAACAAATAATCCTAAAAATAAAACAAATATTTTAAGGTAATAAACAAGCGTTTGAGATAAAACACTAAATTTTTTTCTCATTAAAGGCTAACCCCACTTTCTTGGAACGGGTTACGTGTCAATTGAATAAATAGTTCTTGTAAGTTCATTGATTTCACTGATAAATGGGTTGCTTTAGTCAATTCTTCAGTGGTTAAACGAGTATACGCACGAATATTGCCATTTAGATAGTCTTGTCCTAAAACATTGCGTTGTTTTAAAAAATCACGCATCTCGCGTTCGGTTCCTTCCACTACGTAGACATGATCAGTTAATTCCTTAACCGCATCTTCAACGATAACCTGGCCATCTTCAATGATAATAATACGGTCTACTAAACGTTCAATCTCAATAATTGAATGCGTCGATAGCACAATTGTTTTAGGGTATCTTTGATAACTAGCAAGTATGTCCTGAAACAAAGCATTTTGGGTACTTGGGTCCAAAGCAAATGTAGGGTCGTCAAGTAATAGATAGTCTGTGTCAATACTACAAGCTAAACAACATCTAAAAATCATCTGCTCTTGGATAGAGAGCTGAGCAAAACGTTGTGTATCTTTTAGAGCATATTTAAATAGCAAGGCACGACAGCTATCGATTTGAAAGGAAGCATAAAAATCATTCATCCATTTCATAATTTTTTTTAAAGTTGCATGTTTCGGATAAATAGCATCCTGTGATTGAAAATAAACTTTTGACATAACTTTCGGTTGTTCAAAAATATCTTCACTATCAATTTCAACATATCCCTCAGAAGGATACCTTAGATTTGCTAGTACTCTAAGCAATGTTGTTTTGCCAGAATTATTTTGACCAATTAATCCGTAAATAGTTTGGTCTTTTAGCGTGAGGTTAATGTCATTTAAAACCAGTAAACCATCAACTGATTTTGACATATCTTTCAACTGAATTCCCATAGCGTTAATTCCTTTCTAATTTGTAAACAAACTCCTTTACCATCATAAAGTAGTTTTATTACTACAAAGTAACAGTCATGTGACAAAAGATAACATAATTTATCTTTCTCTGTCACAAATAAAATAAACACAGCAAGCAAAATGTTATTAGACAATTTGCTTGCTGTGTTTATTCTGTTAAGGTATCACCCACATATTCAATACTAATACTTTTTGAGATTTTTTTTAGGGCTAGGATTTCTTGACTAGTCAATTCACTATCACTAAAAAAAGCAACTGAAAAGATGATATCACCCGTTCTCGCCTTATAAAGTAAGGCTTTTTTGTCTTTAGAAAACTGCAGGGCTTCTTCCATAACATTAACATACTGTACTGGAGAAGCAACATCCCAATCAATATCTTCTAACTCATAGCCGTTAATATCCCCGTAAATTTTTTGCTCTTTATCAGCAGCATTTAATTGCAAGCTAATATTAGGATATTTATCACTACGAAAAGTCCCCCAAAGAACTGATTTGGTAAATTTCCCATCTGATAATTGAGCAAAGTCTTGATTATTAAAACTGATTTTAGATTGTCCAATTAGCATATTATTGACAACGTACTGTCTTTTTTTAATTGATGTGGTCTCTCTAGCAGCACTTTCTGCTGTTTTCATCGAAGTATCCGTCGTGGATTGATTAGCTTGCTTTTGATTTGTACAAGCTGTCAAAAAAAGCAAACTCATAATGATGAGTAACATGTTTCTTTTCATGTTCATATTTCCACCTATCACTTTTTTCTCATTACACTTCAGTATACTATATTTAATCTAAAAAAACAGGGAAGATTACCAATTTTTTGGACTCCACAAAGTTCCATCCAATTCTGCATTAGCTTGCTCAATACGCTGATATTGCTCAATAATAATTTCTTTTAACTCTAAAAAAGTCGCTTTTTCAATATAGGAACGACTACTAGTAATCAAATCATCGACTTCACCTAATAGCCAATCTTTTTCTTCCATCTACTCACCTTCTTTTAACCAATCTAAAGACTCTTCTAGTGAAGTTAGTAAGTCACGATTCTCATTCATTTGGTCTAAAACAATTTGTATTTTCTGGTATCGTTCACTATGCGTTTCTTTTGTCAGAAAGTAATTTAGTCGCTCAAGCATCCAACGTTCCTTTGTTAAGAATGACGTATTATTTTCTTTTGTCAGGTATTCTTGATACCGAACAGCTAACTTTTGTTGTTCCAACTCGGTTAAATAATAAAATTGGAAGATGCTTAAAATCGGTAAATACGTCATACCAAGTTTATGTGTCATTGCTTCAAAAGGACGAAATAACTCCGACACTGTAAAGCGCTCTTTTGCACCCGCTTGAAACCCCTTTTCCGCCACACCAAAATTAACAACTAAACCTAACTCTTTTCCTGATAAACTAGTTTGGCTAGCCTGAGTTTCTAGCACCTCATCCAACCAAATTTTTAACTGTCCAGGCATACTATACCAATAAACTGGAAATTGAAAAACAATTCGCTGATGTGTAGCAAGTAATTGTCGTGCTTCTATAATCGACTCACTAGTCAATTCAGGTTCCACATAGTAATAAGTGACATCAAAAAAATTTTGTACACTCTCTTTAAAAAATTGTTGCATGCCGGAATTATCCGCATTGGGATGTCCGACAATAACTAAAGTTTTTACCATCTACTGTTCGCATCCTTTACCCCATAATATTCTATTCTATTACATCTAGTAACATCAATAGAACACTACGCTTTAATAGATATAATGTATCAAATTTTTCATCATAATGACAAAGAAAAGATTACAAAGTCTCCTACCTAATGGCGACTTTGTAATCTCTCACTATTAATTAATCTTCAGCAACTGACGCTCCATAAATTTCTTGTATTTCAAAACGTAAATTAGTCTCAAATTCAAAATCAGTCTCTTGGTACGTCAAATCCTCTAATAAAGCACGTGAAAAACTAGCAATCATGCCATGATTTTGAGCTAATTTTTTATCTGCTTCAGATCGTTTATAGCCACCAGACAAAGCTAATACACGTAAAACTTTTGGATGATCAATTAATTCTTTATAAAAATCAGGAACATTTGGTAAACTTAATTTCACCATAACTAGAGTATTATCGTCTAATTTATCTAGTTCTTCTAAAAGATACTTTTTAAGAATGACTTCTGCTTCACCTTTTTGCGGGCTATGAATATCAATTTCTGGTTCAAGTGTTGGAATTAAATTAGCAGCAAATACTTTTTTAGCTAAAGTAATCTGTTGGTCGACTACATCTTTAATGCCATGTTCATTTGCTTTAGAAATAAATGAGCGTTGTTTCGTTCCAAAAATATGATAATTATTCGCTTCAGCTAAAATATCATCCAAATTCGGAATATCTTTCATCAACTGAACGCCGTCATTTTCTAATGCTAAACCTTTATCAATTTTTAAAAATGGTAAAATATGTTTTTTATCCCATAAATAGTCTGCTGTGTATAATTCACCGACTTTTCGTTTCATTGTCCCTTCAAAAATAATGGCACCTATAATATGCTCTGAGGTAAACTGGGGACTTGTGATTACACGTTTGCGCATATCATGCACAATGTCAAACATTTCTTCTTCAGTTTGATAAGTATTTTCCGGAATACCATATGCCTTCAAGGCTTTTGGTGTGCTTCCACCACTTTGGTCGAGTGCTGCAATAAACCCTTTACCATGTTTCATTCGTTCGATTTTTTGTGCGTCAATCATTCTTACCTCTCCTTTGTTATCATAATCACAACTAGCTACATTATAATACAAAACACAAAAAGGTGAAAGTACTTGTAATGCCTTCATAGAATTTTTTCATCTTTTCACATTTTTCATAACAAAAAAACTTACTAAGTTAATTATACCTAGTAAGTCATTATTTAAGCTACTTTTATGCTTAATTTTGTAGTTTTTTCTCTAAAGCGTCAATCGCTAATAATAAACACCCTGTAATACCGGCATTATCACCTAATTGACAAGGAACAATGTATTCCTCTAATAATGGTGTCTCCACATAGTCATTCATTAATCGATCAAATTCTTGATAAATCAAAGGGAAGAGTTGTGTTTGTTTCATTACGCCACCACCAAAAATAATTTTATCTGGTGAAACGGTTAGTGTATAGTTAACCAACGCTTGCGCTAAATAATAAGCCTCCAATTCCCATGCTTTATGGTCTTCGCCTAACTCTTGAGCTTTTTTTTCAAAACGTTTTTCAATTGCAGGACCTGCAGCCATCCCTTCTAAACAGTCATGATGAAAAGGGCAATTGCCTTCAAACTGGTCATCTGAATGACGTCTAACTAAAATATGACCTGCCTCTGGATGTCCAAAACCATGAATCACTTGATTATCTACAACAATTCCAGCACCAATTCCTGTCCCAACAGTAATATAGATACAACTATTACTACCAAAGGCAACGCCTTTTTTAATTTCACCATAGGCCGCAGCATTTACATCAGTTGTCCAACCATAAGGAACATCAAAATGTTTCTTCATCTCAGCTAAAAATGGATAATTTTGCCAAGCGACTTTCGGTGTTTTAGTAATATAGCCATAAGTAGCTGACGTTGGATTAACATCGATTGGGCCAAATGACCCAATCCCAATGGCATCAACATCATATTTAGAAAAGAACTCAATTACTTTCGTCATAGTTTTTTCTGGTGTCGTTGTCGGTATACTGGAGCGTTCCAAAATTTGTAAATTCTCATCACTTACTGCACAAACAAACTTAGTTCCACCCGCTTCAATTGCGCCAAAAATCATTTGCTATTCCTCATTTCAATCATTTTTTATACTTCAATTTATACCTAAATAGTATCATATATTGTTTTACTTATGGAAGAAAAGAAATAAATTTGTTGGTGATTCTTGGAGAATGGATGAAACCTATATTAAAGTCAAAGGAACGTGGCATTATTTATACCGTACGATATATTCTTCAGGACTAACTTTAGATATGTGGCTGTGAAAAAATCATGATAGTCAATCTACTTACTCTTTCTTTAAGCGATTAATTAAATAGGTTGGAGAACCGAGAGCTCTTATAACGGACAAATCTCCCTCATTAAGCTGTGCGTTTAATCGACTTAAATCAGAAAATTTATTTACCAAGACAGAACATCGAACGAGTAAATATTTGAATAATATTATTGAAACTGATCATCGTCCAGTAAAGAAAAGACACAAGCTATATCAGTCCATAAGGACCGCCTCAACTACGATTAAAGGTATTGAATCGATACATTCTCTATACAAAAAAGCCGAAAAGACGGAAATCTCTTTGGCTTTTCAGTGATTCATGAAATCAATCAATTATTAGGAATTCCAGCATAGTGTTGAAACAATTAAGTAAAATACTTTTTTCATTTTAAACTTTGCAACAGAACCCTTTTTTCTGTTTCTTCACAAAAATATTCAAGATAGATTAATAACGTTTATTTTATAAATTGTGCATCTTTATATATTTTTTTGCTCTAGTAACTAATTGAATTTTTTTCGTCGTACTTACCCTATTTTTTGCTCAAAAACGGCATAATGATTTTGGCGGATAGCATTTAATTGCTCTTGATAGAAAAAAAGAGCTGTAAGAAGCGATAACTGGCAATCAGAGTTAATGTCAGGAATCATTTTTAATGACTCTTGATATAATTTTTCTGAATAACATGCCAAATGCTCCCATAACTGAATAAAAGACTCAGTAGGTACCCCATTAGCTAAAATACTCTCCGTTACCTGATAATGTTTCATCTCATCCTTGGGCAAATAGATACGACCCATTTTAAAATCTTCACCCACATCACGCAAAATATTCGTCAACTGCATGGCTTCACCCAATTTTTTTGCGTATCCTTTAATGTTATTAGGAACTGCCGATAATATCGGAAGTAACATCAACCCGACACTTCCTGCCACATAATAACTATACTCGCCTAAATCTGCTAAAGTATTCGGTTGCTTAAAATCCAAATCTTTTTCTTGTCCAGTCAACATATCGTAAAACGGAGTAATATCCATTGGAAATACTTCAAATACCACAGATAAAGCTCGCCAAATAGGATCATCAAGGACAACGCCATTATTAAAATTAGTCAATTCATTTTTGAAATTTTCTAAAAGAGTTGGGTCATCACTTTCATCAACCAAATCATCGGCTTTACGACAAAAAGCATAAACTGCGTAGACGCTTTTAGACTTTTCAGTTGGTAGCTGTGAAAAAGCGGCATAAAAAGTTTTTGAATACTTTTTTATAACCCTTTCACAATAATCAAAATCTGTCGTATACTTACGAAATAATTTAGCTGTGTTGTTGGTCATCTCTTAATAACTCCTCTACTGCAAGCTTAGCACTTTGCATAACAATAGGTACACCGGCACCAGGATGGGTACTACTACCACAAAAATATAAGTTATCAGCGTACTTAAACTTATTATGTGGACGATAATAGTTACTTTGTTTTAATGTTGGTTTTAAGCCAAACGTTGCCCCATTATAGGCATTAAATCGCTCTAGAAAATCATTTGGTGTATAGATTGTTTCAGAAATAATGTGTTCATCAATATCCGTATACTGCGTATTTTCTTTAATAATTGCAATGACTTTATCACGATATGTTTGACAAGTTTCATCTGACCAATCCGAATATTTTGATAGTTCAGGTACCGGTACTAATACGTAAAGACCTTCTTGATTCTCTGGTGCTAAGGATTTATCTAAGAGTGACGGGCGGTACAAGTAAAATGATGGATCCTCTGGTAGTACTCCATCTTCAAATAAATCACTAATATTCTTTTTAAAATCCTCAGCAAAATAAATATTGTGTAGGCTTTCACCTGGGTATGTTTTGTCTAAACCTAAATAAAGTAGTAAGCATGAACAAGAATATTCCATACTTTCAATTTTTTTATTAGTGTATTTCCCACGTTTTGTTTCATCTGGAATTAAAGATTCCATCGCATATGGAAAATCAGCTCCACAAATAACAGCATCTGCCTCTATAACGTTCTGACTAATTCTAACGCCGGTGGCTTTTTTATTTTCGAGCATGATTTCATCAACAGGTGTACCGTAGTGGATAGTCCCACCTAATTCAAGAAATAATTTTTCTAATGATGTGGCTAGTGTATACATACCACCTTTAATGAAATAAATACCATAAAGTAGCTCAATCATCGGAATAATTGTATAAAGTGACGGTCCTTGATAAGGTGACACGCCAATATAAAGCGTTTGAAAAGCTAATGATTTACGTAATCGATCATCTTCAACAAATTTCGAAATAGAGCTATACGCGTCACTAAATGTTCGTAATTTTAGCCCAGCCCATAATGATTTAGGGTTATAAAAATCACAAAATCCTCGAAAAGATTTTGTGATGAAGTGTTCTTTCGCAATAACATAGCGTTTGTAAACATCGGCTAAAAAGGCCAAGTATCCTTGCGCGTCTTTTTCGGAAATACCTTCTAAGGTTTTAGTCAATTCAACCAAGTCACTTGAGAACTCTAAAGGCTCTTCTTTATTAAAATAAAGTTGTAACATCGGATCAACTTTTTCCATTGGGATATAATCATCAGGATCTTTCCCACAAAACTCAAAAACTTCACGATAAATTTCAGGCATCATCACAATTGTTGGTCCAACATCAAAGGTAAACCCATCCTTTTTAATTTGATTCATTTTCCCACCAATATTACGTTCTTTTTCATATAACGTGACTTGATAACCTAGTTTTTGTAAGCGAACGGCTGCATTAAGACCTGCAACACCAGCCCCTACAACAATAATATTCTTCATACTTCTTTCATCCTTTTCTAACTGCTTATTTTTAAAAAGGGAGTTGGCGGTTACTAGACGAGCGTTGTCTAGTTGATCTGTCTAAGCTAAACTAAATAAATAATGACTTAAATATAAACAAGTAATTGTTATACAATAATAAGCACACTATCACATAAACTATACCATACTATCTGATTTTTTTTGTCTCACACGCTTAGCTAACAAAAGAGACATAAAAAAACGCCTAAAAAAAGAGATAAACTGATTACGACGTCAGTCTATCTCTTAATTGACTTATTATTTAATACCGTAAACTTTAAAGTAAAGTTTACGCATATAATCAATTAAATATTGTGGATTTAACCCTTCTCCAGTCGCCTCTTTAATTAATTGATTCGGCTTACGTGAACTACCATATTGATGGATACGAGTTGTTAACCAATTTGTAATTGGTGTGTAATCGGTGGTTGCTAACACTGCTTCTACATCAATGTCTTGATTCATTGCATGATATAACTGTGCTGCATACATGTAACCTAAGGCATAAGATGGAAAATAACCAAAACTACCACCAGACCAATGAACATCTTGTAAGATACCTTCTAAGTCATTTTCAGGTCGAATCCCAAGATATTCCTCATACTTGTCATTCCAAATCGTTGGTAAATCGCCTAAATCAAGATTATCATTAAAAATCATTTTTTCAATTTCATAACGAATGATAATATGCAAAGGATATGTTAGCGAATCTGACTCAATCCGAACCAAGCTAGCTTTAGTTTCTTTTAACCCCTTATAGAATGTTTCAAAATCAATATCAGCAAATGTCTCACCAGTAATCTTTTGTAGTAATGGGTATTCTCTTTGCCAGAAACTCTCACTACCACCGATAATAATTTCATGGAAAAGTGATTGTGATTCATGAATTCCCATTGATGCGCCACCAGCTAATGGTGTGTAATCATATTTTGCATCAACATTTTGTTCATAAATACCATGGCCAGCTTCATGAATCACACCAAGCGTTGCCATTGGAAAATCATGTTCATCCCAACGTGTTGTGATACGAGCATCATTACGATTTAGGTTTAACATAAATGGATGTACTGTATCATCTAAACGACCACGATTAAAATCATAGTTTAAATCTTTTGCAACTTGAATAACAAATTCACGTTGTTGTTCAACTGGGACATACCGATGGATAAAATCTGTACGTGGAGCTGTCCCTTTATCCGCTATTTCTTGGCGAATAGCCATGATGCCAAGTTTTACTTGCTCAAATACTTTATCTAAAATTGCCGTGGTCATACCTGGCTCGTATTGATTAAGTAAAACATCATACGGTGTTGCTTCATCTTTGCGCCATAAAGGAATAAATTCTTTTTGGAACGCAATGATTTCTTCCAGTGTATCTTTAAAAATACCATAATTTTTTTGCTTACGCGCTTCTACCCATTTGCTATGCGCAATCGACGTTAAACGAGAAAAAGCTTGATTTCTATCAGCAGGAATATTGGCATCAAGTTCATAATTTTCTTTGGCTTTGGCAAAAACTGCCTGCCCAAACTCAGATAATTCATCCGGATGTTCTGTAAAATACGCCATATAATTAGCCATTTCTTGATTGGTTAACTTATCAAATGCTAACCCAGATAAATAACTGCTCATATCTGCACGATAATCTGCAGCATCTTCTGGCATGCCAGTTTGTGAATCCCACTCAGCTAAACCAACTGCTTCTTGTAATAAAGCAATCTCTCTTAAATGTGCTAAAAATTTAGTTTCCATTGTTTGTGTCATTTACAGCACGTTCCTTTCTCGGTGGGCGTGTACCCCAATATTGAAATAAATCTGTGCGCAAGGCGCCATTATATAATTTACGCTTTTTAGTCGCTCTAGCGCCATAATGCGTTTCAAATGATAAATCACTCGTTAAAATATATTTACTCCATGTTTTAAGAGGACGATAGATTTGTCCCGTTTCTTTATACAGACGTTGGACACTTTCTTCATCTCCTAAACGTTCACCATAAGGCGGATTCGCAACAATCACACCACACTCTTTCGTTGTTGTGAAATCAGATAATTTCATTTGTTTAAAGACAATCGAATCACCTAAGCCGATTTCAGCAGCATTAGCTTTTGCAATCTCAATCATTCGACCATCAATATCTGTCCCCATAATATCTAATTTAATATCATAATCCGCTTTTGACTCGGCATCTGCACGAACCTCTGCTGCTACTTGTTTATCAAACCACGGCCATGTCTCCATTAAAAACTCACGATTAGATCCAGGAGCAATGTTGTGACCAATTAAAGCTGCTTCAATACAGAATGTTCCTGATCCACATACGGGATCATAAAATGGACGATCTTTTCGCCAATTCGTTACTTCAATAATAGCTGCAGCCATGTTTTCTTTCAGTGGTGCCCCACCTTTTTCTGTTCGGTACCCACGCTTAAACAAACTTGGTCCTGTAGTATCTAAAGTAATTGTGACTTTATCTTTCAATAGCGCTACTTCTAAAGGAAATTTCGCTCCTGTTTCAGGTAACCGACCATAACGTGAGTAATACTCACTTAAACGACTAACAATGGCTTTTTTAGTAATCGCTTGACAATCTGATACACTAAACAATGTTGATTTAATTGATTTACCTGCAACTGGAAATTCAGCATCCATTGGTAAGAAATCTTCCCATGGTAATGCTTTAGTTTGCTCAAATAATTCTTCAAAAGTTGTCGCTGTGAACTCACCCACAATAATTTTAATACGATCAGCTGTTCTCAACCATAGATTAGCAGTCATAATTGTTGTTAAGTCACCATGAAAAATCGCTCGACCATTTTCGACTTCACACTCAATACCTAAATTTCTTAGTTCTTTTCCGACTAGGGCTTCAATACCACTAGCAGCTGTTGCCATTAATTTAAATGTTTTCATATTTTTGCAATATCCTTTATTAGTTATTTCATTCTATTATTTATAAAAAAACCTTCCCATACAGTTGTATAAGGAAGGTTACCCTGATTAATTGTAGTTTTCTGTAAGCCATGTTTTGTATTAATACTTCTCAGGAACAAGTATTAACGATAATCATCTGTCTACAGAATACACTGTTCCTTCTCTAAGTTCATTTTCTTGAGAAAGATGCCCCTACCATAAGTTTGGGTTGCTCGCTCGAGGGGTTTACCCGTTCCACTAATTCTATTTCTAAAATTACTTCGTCACTGTGGCACTTTCAAGACTACTCCAGCATGGCGTAACGCTTTAGCTGTTTTATCTGCCGTTATCTAGTCAAACCAGATACCTTAACTTATTGTTTCGTTAAGCACGATCACTACAGGCATCTCAGCCTGTGCGAGCATGGACTTTCCTCAAAATAGATTACTCTATCCTGCGATTATCCGAAAACTACAACTGGTATTGTTAAGTATACCATTAAAATCGTTTTGTTGCGTCTAAGTCGTCATTTAAAACTTTTTGAGCAGCAATATTTAAACTATTTGTTGCCTGTTCCGTCACATTTGTGTCAATGGCATTTAACTTATTACCAAAAACTTCTTTTTCTAAATTTGATAAGCGTTTTAAAATATCAAAATTAGTGGCCGAATTAGATTTTGGAACTTCTTGCTTCATACGCGATAAAGTCGCTTGATTTTGTGACAATTGATCGACTTTATTCACTAATTTAGCATTTTCATCTTTCAAAGCAATAATTTCTTGATTATAAGCTTCATAATCTTTAATGACATTATCTAAGAACTCATCCACTTCAACTGGGTCGTAGCCTCTAACTTTAGTTTTAAATTCTTTTTGTAAAATATCACGTGCGGAATAAATTAGTTTTGACATAACTAACACCTCATCCTTTAAAAATAATTGGTTACTATCATACACTGTAACAGTCACTAGCTAAAACTGTGTGGTCTTATCTACTAATATACCTTGTGTTTAAACTGATAACACAATAACCTACTATTATACTATAATCATTTTTTCAAAGGATTACAATCTTTTTAATGAAATTAATTTATCAATTTTGTGATGATTTTCTAAAATTTCTTTAATTCCTTTTCATTATAATTTAAGTTTTGCTATAATGAGCACTAGGAGTGTGATTTTTTTGACGATTAATTATCCAAATGGACAGACTAGAGCAAATGGACTGTCTCCAAAAATCAAGCCGTCTCGTAAAACGTTAACTTATGCTAACCGCGGAATGAGCTTTGAAGAATTGATTAATCAAAGCAATTTATATTATTTAACGAAAGGTCAAGCCGTCATTCACAAAAAACCGACTCCCATTCAAATTGTGCAGGTTAATTATCCTAAACGTAGTGCTGCTAAAATTACTGAAGCCTACTTTAAGGAATCATCAACAACTGACTATAATGGTGTTTATAAAGGCTTTTATTTAGATTTCGAAGCAAAAGAAACTAAAAATAAAACATCATTTCCACTGAGTAATTTTCATGCACACCAAATAAATCATATGGAACAATGTTTGAAGCAAAATGGATTGGTTTTTGTTTTAATATGGTTTTCCACACTGAAACGTTGCTTTTATTTACCAGCGGACTATGTCATTCGTTACTGGAAGGAACAAGCGAATAATGGTAGAAAGTCCATTCCATTGACAACAATCGAAACACTTGGTTTTGAGATTTCTTTGGGACTATCTCCAGCTGTTCCTTACTTAGAAATTTTAGAACAACACATACTAAAAGGAGATTCTCATAATGGCGAATAACCCAACTAGAAAGAAAAAATCTAAAGGAACTGTACTAACCGCTATATTGACAGTGATTTTATTATTTATCCTTATCCCAACTGTGATTGGTGTAGGAGTTTTTGGTTATTATATCAAAGATACACCGAAACTTGATTATAAAAAATTAGAGGATACTGTTTCTTCTAAATTTTATGATATGAATGGTAAATTCTTCATGGAACTTGGCGAGAAGAAACGTGAAACCATCAATCCTTCTGAGATTCCACCACAACTTAAAGACGCAGTCTTATCTGTCGAAGATCGACGATTCGAAAAACATATTGGAATTGATCCCGTCAGAATACTAGGTGCTGCAGTCTCAAATTTAAAGGGAAATCATACCCAAGGTGGGAGTACATTAACTCAGCAACTTATTAAACTGTCTTATTTTTCAACAAAGAAAGAGGACCAAACCTACAAACGTAAAGCCCAAGAAGCTTGGCTAGCTTTAAAGCTTGAGAAAACAAAATCAAAAGATGAAATTCTCACCTATTATATTAATAGAGTCTATATGGCAAATGGCTTATACGGTATGAAAACAGCTGCAGATGTTTATTACAACAAGCCTTTTAATGAGCTCACGTTACCTGAATATGCTCTCTTAGCTGGTTTGCCACAAGCCCCCAATAATTATGACCCGTATGTACATAAGGAAGCTGCAAAAGAACGCCGTGACTTGGTATTAAAACAGATGCTAGATAATAAAAAAATTAATGACAAACAATATCAAGAAGCAATCGCTGTTCCAATTGACCAAGGTTTACAACCGTTAAAAAATGATGAATCCAATCTAATGATGACTGAAAACTATATTCAAGAAGTGATTAAAGATGTCGAAAAGAAAACGAAGAAAAATGTTTATACAGATGGATTAGATATTTATACAAATATTGATATGAATGCTCAATCTTACCTTTATAATCTAGTTAATAATGATGAATCATCGATTAATTTTCCAGATGAACAATTTCAAACATCAGCTACCTTAATCGATGCTAAAAATGGCTTTGTTCGTGCTGAAATTGGCGGTCGAAAAATTAAAGAACGTGGTGGCTGGAATCGTGCAACAAAAACGAAACGTGATATAGGATCAACAGCAAAACCAATCGTCGCGTACGGTCCATTAATTGAAAATGAAAGTCGTGGATCGGGTACAGTATTTGTCGATGAACCTTATTACTATAAGGGAACAAACACTCCAGTCTATAACTATGATAAATCTTATCGGGGTGCATTAACAATGCGTGAGTCACTTGTTGATTCACGAAATATTCCAGCTTTAAAAGCTCTAGATGAAGTTGGAATAGACAAAGCATCGGACTTTATTAAAAAAGCTGGCTTAACTAATGAACTCCACCAAAGCTCTGCTATTTCACTTCAAGCCTCATCTGAAGAACTAGCTGCAGCCTATGTTCCATTTGCCAATGGTGGTGTCTACTATGAACCGTCTTATATCAATAAAATTGTATACCAAGATGGAACTGAAGAAACTTTTGATCCCCAAGGCGAACGAGCAATGAAAGAATCAACAGCGTTTATTGTTACTGACATCTTAAAAGATGTTATTAATCGTGGAACGGGTACTAATGCCGCAATTGATGGTATCATTCAAGCTGGGAAAACCGGGACATCAAATTATGCAGATAAAGACTTAGATAAAGTTAATGGGACAGGTAGTCCTGACATTACATTTGTTGGTTATACACCTAAATATTCTTTTGCAGTATGGACAGGATATGATGACTACCTAAATCCGATACCAATTCAAGACCAACAATTAGCCACAGATATTTATCGTAATTTTATGACCTATCTTTACCAGAACATCACCCCAACAGATTGGAAACAACCTGACGATATTGTTCGAATTGGAAATGAAGTATATATTAAAGGGCATTTAAACAATGCACCCGCGCAAAGTAGCTACACATACTATACTTATGAAGAAAAAACGGTCGAAAATCTACCAGAGATTTCAAAACCTAGTCATAATAGTCAAAATTCTGAACCTACGAAAACATCTGAAGTACCAGATAAACCTGATGAAGAAGTAACAGAAAGTCAACCAGCTACTGAAAAACCTGCTGAAAGTACCCCTTCAGAACCAGAAAAACCTGAAAAACCTGACAAAAATGATGAAAAATAATTAATATTAAAAGAAAGAGGACGCTTCTTGTAGCACACTTCTAAAGTTAGACTAAAATCTAGCTTTAGGGGTGTTTTTTTGCGACAAAATATAATTATAAATTTAAACTCAAGATTGCTCGGAAATATATTAATAATGATGTAAGTTACTCACATTTGAAAGATAGATATAGTCTTAAAAGTAATTATCAAATTAGCAATTGGTTGAATTCCTATCGAAAATTTGGTAAAGATGGATTGAAACCTTGTGAAAAAGATAAAAATTATACTGTTCAATTTAAATTGAATACGATAGATTTGTATTTAACAAGTAAGGAATCCTATCAAGACACATCTAATGCCTTATGCATGAACAGCTATTCTCTTATTGTACGTTAACTAAAACAATTGTAAGAAAAGGAATTAATGGGCTTTATAGAATGAAAGGACGCCGATAAAAATGTCTATTAACTAAAGATAAAAAAGTAGAAAGAAAAACAACGAATGAAACTATCTCGACCGTCATCTTTAACCTCCGAGAAAAATTTGAATTAACTGACTTTCTTGCAACTATTAAATCCCCTAAAAATACCTGTATGTACTGACAAAAAAGATTTAATAGCGAAAATCCAAATTTAAAACTATAAGAAGAAATCAAACTTACCTTTTTTGAAAACAATGAATCCTATGGATATAGAAGATAATCTCAGTATTGAAAAGTAAAGGTAGGATCGTTAATCATAAAAAGATTCGAAAAATTACGCTTAAGTTAAATCTAAAAGTAATTAATTTTACTCATAAATTTAGAAAATATAATTCCTATAAAAATTCAGTTAGTAGAATTGCAAAAAATTTAATTCAAAAAAGGCTTTATACGTCTATTCCTCACCAAAAACTTACAACAGATACGACAGAGTTTAAATATTATATTACAGATAATTAAGGAAATCCAACTATGAAAAAATTATATTTCAATCCTTATTTGGACATGTTTAATAGTGAAATTATTTCCTATTATATTTCTGACAGACTGACTGCACCATCTATTGAAAAAGCACAATTCAAAGCAATAAAGTCAACCTCTGATTGTCTAGTTAGATGTACTCTTCACTTGGATCAGGTTGGGCACATCAAATGGGTCAATACTAGAAATATCTTAAAGATAATAATATTTTTCATAGTATCTTCTGAAAAGAAAATTGCTTGGATAACTCATTAATTGAAAATTTTTTTGAATTGTTAAAATAAGTAATCTATTACGGAAAAACTTATCATAATTTTAGCTCATTGAAAAAATCAATAGAAAATTGGATTTATTATTACAATAATAAGCGAATAAAAAAAGAAATTAGACGAATTAAGTCCAATTAATTATCGTCTTAAAATGACTGCTTGAGACGATAAAAAAGGAGTAGATTTCTCTACTCCAAAAAGTCTAACTGTCAGGGTTCACTACATCTCATATTGATGAAGGTTCCTCTTTCTTTTTAATTTTATTCTTAACCAGTCTTTGCTTTAAAATTTTAGGGCCTTCTGCACATAAATCAAATAAGGGACAAGTCTCACATTTTGGGCTACGAGCCGTGCAATGATAACGGCCAAACAAAATCAATGTATGATGGGCCGTCACCCATAATTCTGATGGGATTTTTTTTTGTAAAGTTTCTTCTACTTCTTTAACCGAATCTTTTTGTCTACAAATACGTAAACGTTTACTCACACGTTCAACATGAGTATCTACTGCTATTGCTGGTACATTAAATAAATCACCTGCAACAACATTAGCCGTTTTTTGACCAACACCTGGCAGAGACATCAATTCTTTAATCGTTTTTGGCACTACTCCATCAAACTCAGTTTCAATCGCTTGGGCAGTCTTAATAATGTTTTTGGCTTTTGTTTTGTATAACCCAATCGTTTTAATTAAGGCCATGACATCATCTAATGGTGCTTTAGCAAGTTCATGAGCAGTTGGATAATGAGAAAATAACTCTGGTGTCGCTTTATTAACCGAAACGTCTGTTGCTTGTGCACTCAAAATTACTGCAACAAGATACTGAAAATCTGTCTCAGCATTCAATTCTCCCTTAGCATCAGGATACATATCCCGCATTCGGCCTAAAGCTTCCATCGTTCTTTTTTTCGATAACAAGTCTTATCACCGACTCTCTTTAGGATTTAACCAATTATACATTGGAATATGTGGTAATTTTTCTTCTTTATCCGAATGAATCGTTTGATTATCAACTACTGCTAGACGTTTTTTTTGTTCTTGTTGAATTTGTTGTTTTGAAGTAATGTTTTTACGTTCCCAAGAGAGTAAGATACGATCAATATATTTAAGGCTATACGCTTGATTTAAGACAGCTTCACGCAAAGCCAATTCAATCATCTCAACCCGATATTTATCCTCAGCTAGCCATAAATTAATTGTCTCTAATTCCATTGGTGATAATGGACGACCAAATTCTTTTTCAAACATCTGAAAAAGCTTAGCTACTTGCTGTTCTTGCTCTTGTTCTTTGGTTTCCTCTTGTTCTTGATCAAGAGAAAGTAGTAATTTATCATAAATCAATAATAAATCATAATGGTCTTCAGACTGACCATTCCCATTAGTGGTTGTTTGAATCGCCAAATATTTTTTATCAATCATACTTTGAATTAGACGAAATAATTGCTCAACACTATGGCCCATGCATTGCGATACTTCGCCTAAATCCGGAAAATCAATGCCCTTTTGATGGTATTTAAGTAATTGTAAGAATAAAACTAATTCTTCATCTGTCATTCCAATCTTTTTATAAGAATCTAAAACTAAATTTGATATAACAGTATCTTTGTAACTCAATAATTGACGCATTGAGTGTTCCATTGCGTCCCCTCCTTAATATTAACCTCATTGCTTTTATTATACGTGAAGCAAACAAAAAACACATGGAATTTGACTAATACAAACTACCACATGTTTTCAAGACATATTTAAAAGTTATTCAACTTATTTTGTTCCAAATAAACGGTCACCAGCATCACCTAAACCAGGGACAATGTAACCATTCTCATCTAATTTTTCATCTAGACCAGCGACATAAATATCAACATCTGGATGTGCTTCTTGTAAAAGTTTAATTCCTTCAGGGGCTGCTACTAAACAAACAAATTTAATATTCGTTGCACCACGTTTTTTTAATAAATCAATTGCCATAATTGCTGAACCACCTGTTGCCAACATTGGGTCCACAACCAATAACTGACGTTCTGCAATATCAGCTGGTAATTTAACGAAATATTCAACTGGCTCTAATGTGTCGTGATCACGGTAAAGACCTACATGGCCTACCTTAGCTGCTGGAATTAATTCTAACATACCATCCACCATGCCAATTCCGGCACGTAAAATTGGGATAATCGCTACTTTTTTACCAGTTAAAGTTTTTTGAACGCTCTTACAAATTGGCGTTTCAATTTCAACATCCTCTAATGGCATGTCTCTTGATACTTCATAAGCCATTAACATAGCAATTTCGTCGACAACTTCTCGAAATACTTTTGTTCCACAATTCTTATCTCTAATAATTGTTAATTTGTGTTGGATCAATGGATGATCAATAACTTGAAATTTTCCCATGTTAATTCGCTCCCTTAAATTTTATTCCAATCTATTGTAACGGAAAAGAAGGTAATTGACTAGTCAATTACCTAAAAAATTATACATAAAGTGGATGTTTTTTAACTAACTCACTAACTTCTTCTTTAATTTTAACTAATGCATCTGGATTTTCTTTGTTTTTCAATGTCTCTATAATAAGTAAAGCTACTTTTTCAGCATCTTCTTCTTTAAAACCACGTGTCGTAATAGCCGGTGTTCCAATACGGATTCCGCTAGTTTGGAAAGGACTTAAGCTCTCAAAAGGAATTGTATTTTTATTAACTGTAATTGCAACAGCATCAAGTAATGCTTCGGCTTCTTTACCAGTCATCCCAAAACCACTTACATCAACTAATAACAAGTGATTATCTGTGTCACCACTAATTAAACGCGTTTCCTCAGCTTGATTAAATACGCGTGCCATTATCTTAGCATTAGCAATTACTTGCTTCGAATACTCTTTAAATGCTGGTTGTAATGCTTCCTTAAAGGCGATTGCTTTTCCAGCAATAACGTGCTCTAATGGCCCACCTTGAATACCAGGGAAAATCGCACTATTAATTTTTTTCGCTAGAGCGTCATCATTCGTTAAAATTAAGCCACCTCGTGGACCACGTAGTGTTTTGTGCGTTGTTGATGTCACAACATCCGCATATGGAACTGGATTTTGATGTAAACCACTTGCTATTAAACCAGCAATATGTGCCATATCAACCAGCAATTTAGCATCAACACTGTCAGCAATCTCTTTAAAACGTTTAAAATCAATTTCACGAGAATAAGCACTGGCACCGGCCACAATCAATTTTGGGCGATGTTTTCTAGCTAAAATTTCAACCACATCATAATCGATTACCTCAGTCACTGGATCTACACCGTAAGAAATAAACTCATAAGTTTTACCACTAAAGTTAACTGGAGACCCGTGTGTTAAATGACCACCAGACGTCAAATCCATACCTAAAATCATGTCACCTGGCTCTAACAGCGCCATATAAGCAGCCGTATTTGCTTGTGATCCAGAATGCGGTTGCACGTTTGCATGCTTAGCTCCGAAAATCTCACAGGCACGATCAATGGCTAATTGTTCAACAACATCAACAAATTCGCAACCACCATAATAGCGACGACCTGGATAACCTTCAGCATATTTATTTGTCAGAACGCTCCCTTGAGCTTTCATTACACCTTCAGATACAAAGTTTTCTGAAGCAATCAACTCAATATTATTCTCTTGGCGATTTTTTTCATGATCAATCGCTTCCCACAACACTAAATCCTCATCACGATAACTCATTACAGCACCCCTAACGTCATTTTTTATATTGTACCATATTTTTTCACGGAGTAGCCATGTCTTTATTTTTTCTCTAAATAAATGTGACCACCAGACGCTTTTTTCAAGCGATTCATATAGCCCACCCCTTGACCAATTTCTGGATAACATTCAGCTAAAATAACATCTAGTTTTGGAGTAACGTGGTCTAAATGACGCAAGCCGGCAAATAAATGCGTCATTGCTTGTGTCACATCTCGCTTAGTAGCTAATGAGTAGGTAACTAAGTGGTCATCTTTATCTTTCATAAGCTGTGAGAGAATCATCTCATTAGCGAGAATTCCCACGCGTTTACCCACACTAAGGTATTCACGACTAGCGGTTTGCCAACTTGATAAAGTATCTGATGGCATCATAATAACGGGAGTGTCAGGTGAATAGTGTTTGTACTTCATGCCTGGTGCTTTGGGTACCTCATTTGAATCCACTAGATGCCCGTCTACGATAACTGGACCAATGACCAACTCTAACTCTTCCTGTGTGATAGCACCTGGACGTAAAATTTCTGGTAAGCCAGTTTCATTAGAAATATCTAAAACCGTCGACTCAATCCCAACTGTACATGCTCCTCCATCAACAATGCCGGTTATTTTGCCAGATAAGTCATCATACACATGACTAGCTAACGTCGGACTGGGTTTACCTGAAGAATTAGCACTTGGACCCACTAATACACAACCAGATTGTTTTATCAATTCACGGGTAATGGCTTTATCCGGCATCCGAAAGGCAACCGTGTTTAAGCCGCCAGTCACAACTGAAGGTAAACTGTCAGATTCTTTCAATTCAAAAATTAGTGTCAAAGGTCCCGGCCAAAAATAATCCATTAATTGTTGGGCTTTTGGTGAAATAGGTTTAACGAATGGCAATAACTCTTTTTCATCAGAAATATGAACAATTAAAGGGTTATCACTCGGGCGTCCTTTAGCAGCATATACCGCTTTAACTGCTTCTGGATTAGTAGCATCTGCTCCTAATCCGTAAACAGTTTCTGTTGGAAAAGCAATTAAGCCTCCTTCTCGAATTGCCTGTACTGCTTGTTGAATCTCTTTTTCTTGTAATATTTTTGTTTGCATTTTATCTAACTTCCTTATTATCTAACTCGAATCATGCGTTCTTGTTGATTTAAGTCTTTTAGTATAGTTACCTCTTTGTTTGGAAAAGCTTCTTGAAAAATAGTTTTGACAGTCTCACCTTGACGATAGCCAATCTCAAGATAAATGTGTCCACTAGAAGCCAAATGGGCTTTTGCTTGAAGCGCAATTTTTTTATATAAAGCTAAGCCATTATCTGCAGCATATAAAGCTAATTTTGGTTCGTAGCGTTTGACACTTTCATCCATAACGTCTTTCTCTGTTTCTGCAATATAAGGTGGATTAGATACTAAGATATCAATTGGCGCACCAACATAGTCGTCTAACACATCGCTTAATAAAAAGTTGAGCTTAACGTTCTGTTGCTGAGCATTACTTTGAGCAACTTCTAAGGCTGCTGGTGAGATATCACTCGCAGTCACCACCCATTTCGGACGGTGTTTTTTTAGTGTAATACCAATAATACCCGACCCAGTACCAATGTCGACAACCGTCTGAAGTGAGTCTTCATTGTCAGTTAAACAAAGTTCGACCAATTCTTCTGTTTCTGGGCGTGGTATCAAAGTGTCTTGTGTCACAGTAAAGCGTTGACCATAGAATTCCGTTGATCCAATCACATACTGAGCTGGTTTCCCCATTAAAACATCGTGTAAATCTAGCTCAAATTGCTTTTTCACGTCGGCTGGCATATCCTTTTTAAAAGACATCAAAAGTTGTGTCTTATTCCAACCTAGACGTTCTAATAATAAATACTCAGCTAGGTACGCTTCTTCATTTTGTGCTTTTAAAAAAGAAGAAGCCCATTTCAGGACTTCTATATAAGTTTGGCCTTCAACTTTATCCATTTAGCTTATCCAATTGAGCTGCTTGATCATAAATAATCAGTGAGTCAACAATTTCATCTAACTTTCCAGCTAAAATTTGATCTAGCTTTTGAATCGTTAAACCAATTCGATGGTCGGTCACTCGATTTTGAGGGAAATTATATGTTCGAATACGCTCAGAACGATCTCCAGTACCGACTGCTGATTTACGGTTTGCATCGTATTCACTTTGGTTTTCATGCTGTAACTGATCATAAACTCGTGCTCGCAAAATTTTCATTGCTTTTTCCCGATTTTTAAGTTGTGAACGCTCATCTTGCATAGCCACAACAACACCAGTTGGAATATGTGTCAAACGAACCGCAGAAGCCGTTTTATTAACATGCTGACCACCAGCACCACTAGCATGATAAATATCTACACGAATATCTTTATCCGCTAAATCAACTTCAACTTCCTCAGCTTCAGGTAAAACAACAACCGTTGCAGTGGATGTATGTACGCGTCCTTGAGATTCCGTCGATGGGACGCGTTGTACGCGGTGTGCACCACTTTCATATTTTAATTTTGAGAACACTTTATCACCAGTAATCATAACCGTTACTTCTTTGTAACCACCTATATCCGTAACGTTAGCATCCATTACTTCAAATTTCCAACCTTGAGCTGTCGCATAACTTTGATACATATCAAATAAATCTCCCGCAAATAACGCGGCTTCATCACCACCAGCTGCACCACGGATTTCCATGATAATATTTTTATCATCATTAGGATCTTTTGGTAATAATAAAATCTTCATCCGCTCTTCTAAATCGATTTTTTCACTTTTTAGCTCGCTAAGCTCTTCTTTGGCCATTTCTTGCATATCATCATCTAGTTTTTCACCTAGAAGCTCTTCCGTTTCTTTAATATCATTCACAACTTGCTTATAACGACGATATACATCAACGGTTTCACGAGTTCCTGCTTCTTCTTTTGATAACTCCATAAAACGTTTTGTATCAGTGACCACTTCTGGATCACTTAATAACTCACCTAATTCTTCATAACGATCTTCAACTGCTTGTAATTGATCAAACATATTTTTATTCATTCTCCTTTAATTTTGTCTCTTAACTAGTTTATATTAACTAGCTTATGACTTGACCTCATCATCACAACAAGGTGGATTAACATAGTGTTTTCGGCAAACAGGATAGTACGACTCATTCCCGCCAATTTGAATTTGTTCACCATCATAGACCGGTCGATTGTTACTCATACGCAAATTCATTGTTGCTTTTTTGTGGCAGAACCAACAAATCGTTTTCAATTCTTCTAATTTATCTGCATAAAGCAGCAGATACTTTGAACCTTCAAACAATTCATTTTTAAAATCATTTTTCAACCCAAAAGCCATTACTGGAATATTCAATTCATCGACAATTTTTGCAAATTCAATAACATGATGTTTTTCTAAAAATTGTGATTCATCCACTAATACACAATACGGTGTAAAGGGTAAGGCTTTGATTGCTTGAAAGACGTTTGTTTCACTGAAAATCGGGATAGCTTCTCGCCTTAATCCAATTCGACTAGATATCGTTCCCACTTCATCCCTAGTATCAATACCACTAGTCATTAAAACAACTGGTTTATTTTGCTCCTCATAATTATGAGCAACTTTTAAAATTTCAATAGTTTTTCCACTATTCATTGCGCCAAATTTAAAAAATAACTGTGCCATGACTTTACCTCCGTATCTTCTATGATAGTATACTTGAAAATCACAAAAAAATCATCTGGTAGAAACAGTTCACGAAAGTTTTTTGAAATTAAAGCGCTTTAAGCTTTACTTTCTAATAAAGTTTAAGGTATAGTTATTTTACTTATTAAATATAAGTGAATACATATAAAAAATTAGTGAGGGTTATTTTATGTCAAATTTATTAGTTGTTAAAGCACATCCATTATCATCTGCGGAATCAAAATCATTAATGGCATTGGAGGCCTTTATTGATAGCTACCGTACAGAAAATCCAACCGATACAATTACTGTACTTGATTTATATGATGAATTTATTCCAGAAATTGATCGTGACATGTTATTAGGTTGGTCCAGCGCGGCACAAGGCAACGACTTAACAGAGGAACAAGCCAATAAAATCGCACGTTTTTCTGAATTAACTGAGCAATTTTTAGCGCATGATAAAATTGTCATCGCGAATCCTTTATGGAATTTAAACATTCCAACACGTTTAAAAGCATGGATTGATACGATCAACGTTGCTGGAAAAACCTTTAAATATACTGAAACTGGTCCCGTACCATTAACAGAAAACAAGACATTTTTCCACATTCAATCAAGTGGTGGGATTTATGCTGGACAAGACCTATCTGCTCAATACCTAAAAAATATTTTAAACTTTGTAGGTGTTACTGATACAGGCACACTATTTATTGAAGGAATTGATCATCATCCAGAGCAACGTGAAGCTATTCTAAGCCAAGCATTAGCTGATGCACGTGAAGCTGCTAAAAATTTTTAATAGAATCCAAAAAGCACTTGTATGCTAGTAACCGAAGACCATTCGATACTGGCAAAACAAGTGCTTTTGTTATTTATCTTCTTTCTTTAAGCTAATCACATCATCAGGTTCATATAGACCAGAGACTTCTTGATACCAAATAAACGCATGACTAACAACCACTTTAATCGCAGCGTAACCAGGAATCCCTAATACAACACCCAGTAAGCCAAACAGCTTACCCGCCGTTAATAAGACAAAGATAATTGTCAGAGGGTGAATATTTAACTGATTTCCTAAAACTAACGGTGAGACGACTTTGCCTTCCAATGTTTGTTCAATGATAAAAACAATAATGACAGCAATCAACATCTTAGGTCCATTAACCATCGCCAAGATAACAATCGGAATCATGGCCAAAGCAGAGCCTAAAAATGGGATTAAGTTAAGAACCCCAGCTAATACACCTAGAGTAACACTATATTCTAAACCAATAATCGATAGCCCTAACATAAAAATAATCGATACCGCAAAAGCCACCGTTACTTGACCACGAACATATGATGATAATTTTTCATTAATATCTTTTAGTACGCTAACTGTTGGTTGACGCATTTTAATTGGTAAGAACTTAGTCGTATAAGGCATTAAATTTTTGCCATCTTTCAACAAATAAAATAAAACAAACGGGACGGTAATAACAACTACAACAATATCAGCAACTGCCCCTACGATATTGCCAATACCTTTAAAGGCGTTACCCGATAAAAATTTTGCGATACTACTTGTAAATTTACTAACAGAATCAGTCAATTCAGTTAATGCTTTTTCAAGTGGTGCACCGTATTTTTCGAGGATTGGCATGTTTAATAAGTCAGCTGATTTTGATTCAATGGTCTGCCAATAATCTGGCCAATTTGTAATAAAGCTATGTGTTTGTGCTTGAATTTTAGGAACAACGATAATTACTCCCCACACGATCAGTCCAATAATTAAGACGAATAAAACAGCAATTGTTAAGACACGGTTAATACCTTTGCGCTCCATAAAATCGACTATCGGGTTCAATAAGTAATATAACAGTCCCGAAATAATTAGGGGCAAACCAACAATACCTAAAAATTGCGCAATCGGTCTGAAAAAAAATTCAACTTTTTGAAAAGTAAAAATAATCAGTAAACATAATAAAATAATAAGTAAGCTAGTGACAAATTTATTATTTAAAAACCATCTAGCAAACCAAGTTTTTAATTCTTCATGTTTTTCTTCTGTTGACATAGCAATCCTCCCAATCTATGAATATGTAATAGTAGTCCCTTCATGAATCGTTGGGAAATGGTGAGGTGTCACATATAATGCATTAGCAATTTGATTTTCCTTTGGTGCCTCTTTAAACATTACAGATACATGTGCCATTTCGTTCAGATGCTTGTTAGCTAAAGGCCCCATTGTTTGAATCGTATAAACTTGATCATCAAAACTAATTGTGTCTCCAACGTGAAGATTAAACGTTGGTTGACCATCAACCTCTTGGAGAACACAACACTCAGAAAGTCCTGGGGTAGCGTCTGTATTAAATAACACAATTAAATTATCTTCGGGACTTAGCGCCTGTGGCCCAATATTTTTTACAACAGATTTAATCATACTAAAACTCCTCTATTATTATCTTGAATTAACTTCATTATACCATAAATTTTCTTAATACTCGTCATACAATCTTACGAGACACTAGATTGTGACTTTCTTTCTTAACAAAATTGAATATGTTATAATTAGGTGATTTAATAAAAATTGAAGGGGTGTTTATATGTCATTAACTATTTTACTTGGAACCTATACTAGAAGAGATAGTGAAGGAATTTATACGATTAACTTAGCCGATAATCATCTACAAGACCTATCACTATTAATTAGCGAAGATAATCCGACTTACTTAGACACAAACAAAGAATTTTTATACAGTGTGACAAAAGATGGTGATCAGGGTGGCGTTTCTGCCTATCGTAAACTGAAGGATGGTAGCTATTCATTCATCAATAAAGTGACAACTGTTGGTGCACCGCCATGCTATGTAGCTATTGATTCAACTCGCCAATTAATCTACGGTGCAAACTATCATCAAGGGATTTTAACAAGCTATCGTATTCTAGAAGACGGTGGTGTGGAATTAGCTGACTCGGTTAATCATGAAGGTAACGGACCACATGAAAATCAAGACCGAGCACATGCACACTATGCTGATTTAACTCCCGACAATCGCTTAGCGGTCTGTGATCTAGGAAATGATACTGTTTATACTTATGACGTTTCTGATAATGGACAATTGACTGAAATTGCAGCATTTACAGCACCAGCTGCTTCTGGTCCACGTCACTTGGTTTTCCATCCAAATGGTCATATTGCTTATTTATTTGGTGAATTATCTAGTGATGTTTTTGTTTTACATTACGATCAAGAAACTGGTAATTTTACTCAACTACAAACAATCTCGACATTACCTGATGATTACAAAGACTTTAATGGTGGTGCAGCAATTCGTGTCTCTAAAGATGGACGCTTTGTTTATGCATCAAATCGAGGACATAATTCTTTAGCCGTTTTTGAAACAAGCAACGATGGACAAACACTCACTTTAATCCAACATATTTCAGTTGAAGGTGACTTTCCGCGTGATTTTGATTTAACTCCCGATGAAAAACATGTTGTTGTAGCAAATCAAAATACTGATAACTTAACACTTTTTGCACGTCAAGCAGATACAGGTCGACTAGCATTAATTGAAAAAGACATCTATGCACCAGAAGTTGTTTGTGTAAAATTCTTATAATAAATAAAAAACAGCACGGGTCCATGACTCGATGCTGTTTTTGCTTATTTGCTTATTAATACCCATTATCCAGATTAATTTTATTAACATTAATCTCTTTTTCAGTCAAATACATTTGTAGGTTTTCCTCAAAAATAGGCCATAAACGATGATAATATTGGTCAGTTGAACCAGATAAATGTGGCACAACTAAAATATTCGCCTCATCCCATAATGGACTATCTTCTGGTAGTGGCTCACTTTGAGTCACATCTAACCCAGCAAATGCAACTTGTCCCTTTTGACAGGCATGAATTAAATCCAATTCATTCACTGCACTTCCACGACCCGCATTAATAAAAATCACACCAGGTTTAACACGGTTAAAGAATGTTTGATTGTATAAATTAACTGTTGCTGGTGTTTCAGGTAATAACGATACGATAATATCACAATCAGAAAGGTTATCTAACAAGTTTTTTTGTTGAATAATTTCATCAAAACCAGGATAATCATGTCCTTGACGGTTAACACCAATCACTTTGGCTTTGAATGGCTGTAATATATTCGCTAATGTTTGCCCTATCTTACCCGTTCCGATAATCATCACGCGTTTATCAACTAAATCGGTCGTTGATAATGGATTCACCCACCGATGTTTTTCTTGATTTAAAATACTGGTTTTTAATTGACGCGTATAAGCAAAAATCATTCCTAAAATGGATTCACTCATTTGATGACCATGAATGCCACTTGCACTTGATAGTAAACAATTACGTTCAACTAATTTTTGTTGATTGATATGATTAACACCCGCTGATTCCGCTTGAATCCACTTTAATCTACAATTAGGTAAATCAAATACAGCTTGTCCTAATTCGCTAGACCAACCATACATGATTTCAATGCTTGAATAATCGCCTAACGATAAATCCCCGACATATTGGACAATAAAACGATCTCCAACTAATTCTTTAATTTTTTGCACTTGTTCACTAGGAATACCATCTGATACTGCAATAATTGATTTTGTCATTGAACCAAACACTTCCCTTCATTTATTACTTATAGTGTACATGAAAAATCCCTGTAATGCGAAAATTTAAGGTGGTTTATGCTATACTAACAACATGACAAATTCAAAGAAAGAATGTGACACGATGTTATCTAATAAACAATTAATCACTGATTTAACAACTATAACATTAGACGTTTTGGAACAAGCTCATATGCGACCAGGAGATACTTTTGTTCTCGGCTGTAGTTCGAGTGAAATTTTAGGTCAACATATTGGCAAAGCAACAAGCGCCGATATTGGGCACTTAATTGTGACAACCCTATACGACTTATTGAATGAACGCCAAATCAAACTTGCTGTCCAAGGTTGCGAACATATTAATCGCTCATTAACAGTTGAATTAGAGACCGCGAAAGAACAACCATTTGATATTGTATCCGTTGTCCCAATCTTAAATGCTGGTGGTGCTTGTGCAACGGCTGCTCATCAAATCATGCAGCAACCTGTCCAACTTGAACATATTATCGCTAAGGGCGGGCTTGACATTGGCGATACTAATATTGGGATGCATATCAAACATGTCCAAATCCCAATTCGTCCACAACTAAACAAACTCGGTGAAGCCCATGTAACTGCGCTCGGATCACGCCCTAAGTTAATTGGTGGCATACGAGCATCTTATTAAGAATAAAATTTATAGCAAGGTGGAGACTACATAGTTTCCAACTTGTTTTTGTCTATTTATAGAAAGCAGCAATTTGATTAGCAATTTCATCGTATATCTCTTCTGACAAATGATTGCCTTTAATTAAATAAA
Source organism: Vagococcus penaei (assembly GCF_001998885.1). Lineage (NCBI taxonomy): Bacteria > Bacillati > Bacillota > Bacilli > Lactobacillales > Enterococcaceae > Vagococcus > Vagococcus penaei. Next base: position 2,005,055 of record NZ_CP019609.1, on the reverse strand, counting down.
ACCAGCGCTGATAGTTTTGATTAAGTCGCTCAAAATCTATTTCATCGTTCACCGCTTTTTTAGAAATCAAACTTTTTCCTAAACCTTGTTCTAAAAGTCGGACAATCATATCGTTGTTTTCAACTAATAAATAATTAGGATTTAAATTATGCTCAACAAAATAGCGTGCTGTGTAATGATACACACCTGAAGTTTTTTCTCGAATTAACCATAATTCACTCTCTAGGTCACCAGCTAATACCAATTCATCTTCTGTTAGTGGAATTCGTTCAATGCCAGTTGTTTGTAAAGGCTTTTCAATAAAACCAAAATGGACTTCATGACGCTTAACGCTTGTTAAAACATCTTCTGAATTTCCCATCTCTAACTCAAACTTAACCGTTGGAAAAGCATCGACTAATTTTGGGAGTAATTCGGGGAGATAATAGCTCGCAAAAGTATGTGAGGCACTCATACGACAAACGATTGTCTCCATTTCCTGGCCTTGAATCAAACGTAATGTGGCATGCCAATCATCGGACAAGTCGAGTAATCGTTCATATAAGATATCGGCAGCTTTTGTCGGGCGCATTTCTTGTTTTCCTACACGCTTAAATAAAACACACTGTAACTGATTTTCTAATTGTTTCATCTGATTAGATACTGCTGGTTGGGACATAAATAACGCTTCTGCTGTTTGCGAAAAATTTCGCATGTCATAAGCCACTCTAAAGGTGTGTAATAACTTAAACATGATATCCTCCTTAAAACATTTTAATTATTTATAGTATATATGCAAATAATTAATTTTTCAAATAGAACGAAACTCGCTATACTTAATGTAATAACTATTTTAGAAAGTGTGATGTTTATGACTCAACTGAAACAATCTATTTTCCCTGGACTGCTATTATCCTTTATCGTCGCTTGGATTAGTAAAGGAATCGCGATTTTTTTACCGACTCTTGGTGCAGCGACAATTTCCATTTTGTTAGGAATTCTACTAGGTAATACAATTTTTAAACAAAGTTTTTTAAGTAAAGGAACTAAATTAGCAGAAAGTAAGCTTTTAGAATGGTCCGTTGTTCTGCTAGGTATGACTGTCACTTTTCAAACTATTTCATCACTGGGATTAAATGGAATTGGCTATATTATTTTACAAATGACAGCAACAATTACGGGAGTTTATTTTATTGGTAGAAAGTTAAATTTTTCGAAAAAAATGACCTTACTTATGGCAGGAGGTAACGCAGTTTGTGGCTCATCTGCGATAGGTGCGATTGCTCCTGAGATTCACGCCAATGAAGAAGAAAAAGGCCAAATTATCACGTTAGTTAATTTATTAGGAACCATCCTCATGCTAACTCTTCCACTACTTGTTGTTCAAGTTTATCCTGGTGAAACTATCGCACAGAGTGCTTTAATTGGTGGGATACTTCAATCAGTTGGACAAGTAATCGCTAGTGCTAATATGGTTAGTCAAGATGTTGTCACGTATGCAACTCTTTTTAAAATTATGCGAATTATTATGTTAGTTGCTGTCGTCTTTATTTTTGGCAAATTAACCGAACATGACTTAGCTGTTGCCGAACAAAAAGTAGCGAAAAAACCTAAAAAGAGACTTCCTTTACCTTGGTATGTCTTAGGTTTCTTAATTTGTTGCTTTCTTAACAGTTTTATTAGCATACCAACAATCATCGGAGATATCTCTCATAACATTAGTAGCTGGTTTGAAATTACTGCTCTAGCTGCCATTGGATTACGCTTAGATTTTAGTAAATTTTTTAAAGAAGGCAAGCGTTTTTTACTTTTTGGTTTATCAGTTGGTGTACTACAAGTCTTATCAGCCCTAATTCTGATTAAACTGTTTCATATATAAAAAATAGCTGCAGACATTATTTGTCTACAGCTATTTTTTATATTAATTATTTTTTATTGATAAATTGCTTTAATTGGATCCATTTTCGCAGCATTAATCGCTGGAATGACACCAAAGAATAATCCAATCCCTGCCGAAATCGCTGCCGAAGTTAGCGCCATTGATGGACTAACGACGGCTTTAATTGGTGTGACAGCACTAATGAGTGACGCAAATCCCCAGCCTAAGCCAATACCAATAATCCCACCTAAAAGAGTGATGAAGGCTGCTTCTAGCAAGAATTGAGCAAGAATATTGGATGGTTTTGCACCAATTGCTCGACGAATACCTATTTCCCGCTTACGTTCAGAGACTGACACGTACATAATATTCATCACGCCAATCCCACCAACTAGTAGAGAAATTGCCGTAATAAAGATTAATCCCATAACGACTGTTTGTAACATATTTTCCATCTCTTGGCGCATTTGCTCGTTACTCATGTCCTCCTCAAACTGTCCAACCAGTTCAGGATGACTTTCTTTTAATAATTCATTGGCTTGAGCAACGACTGCTTGTCTATCAGCACCATCAGATACGCGAAGTTTCACTGCATTGATTGGTTTATTTTTAGACAATTCGTTAAAAGCACCTTTAGGAACGACACTCAGATATTCTGACCCATCAGATATCATCATACCATCCATTGATGTCTCACCCTTAACACCGACAACTTGAAATTTCAGTCCGTCAATATCAATCGCTTTACCAATGATTGTCTTAGGGTCTTGCACTTGCAAAGAGTTTTGCATGGTTTCATACGTGATGATCACATTATTTTTATTGACATCATCTTTAGTCAAATCACGGCCATACTTCACTTTATTATCTTTATTTTTATTAGCAGTTAGGACAATCATGCCTTGATTTTCAAAGAAAGATGCGTTGCTATCAATACTTTGAACGCTACTTCCAAAACCATAACTATAATCTGCCGTAATATTATCTACATCATTTAACTTACGTAAAGTCTTCAAATCAATTGGACTAAAAGCAAACTCATCAAATTGTTTATTTGCTGCAACCTCATCATCGGTAATATCAACTTTATAAATTAATCGAACTGAATTAGCATCAGACGTTTCCATTAATTCCATACTACTGCGCTTCATACCTTCACCAATAGAAGAAACAGTAACAACTGCTGTGATTCCGATAATAATACCAACCATTGTCAGAAAGACACGGAGCTTATGCGCACGTAAACTTAGAAACGTACTGAGTAAAAGATTTTTAAGCATTTTCGTATTCCTCCTCCGATAAGAAGAGTCCATCTTTCATGTAAACCACACGTGATGCGTAACGACGCATGTCCGCATCATGGGTTACCATGACAATTGTTTTGCCTTCTTTATTTAAATTAGACAGTATTTCCATAATATCACGACTGGTTTCACTATCTAACGCACCCGTTGGCTCATCTGCCATAATTAGTAATGGATCATTGACAAGCGCTCGTGCAATCGCAACACGTTGTTGCTGACCACCAGATAATTCGGTTGTCTTAGAATGCTCTTTCCCATCAAGGCCGACTAAATCCAAATAGTATTTTGCTATTTTTTTACGTTCATTTTCTTTACGTTTACCCTCATAAACCATTGGTAACTCAACATTTTGTGATACATTTAATGATTGAATCAAGAAAAACTGTTGGAAAATAAAACCAATTGATTCATTTCGTAATTGTGATTTTTGGTTTTCATTTAATTTTGATACCTCACGATAGTCAAAAACATACTCACCATCAGATAATTGGTCTAAAAAACCGATAATATTCATGAGCGTAGTTTTTCCACTACCAGATTTCCCCATAATCATCAAAAATTCACCACGTTCAATCGTTAAGTCTAGATTCTTTAAAACGTGTAATTTAGACTTACCCATGGGATAATATTTGTTGATGTTCGATAGTTCAATTAATGGCTGTGACTCGATAATTTCTGTTTCTGTGTATTCAATTTCCATCACCTATTTCGCCTCCTCTGATGTCGCACTATCAGCGCCGTCTAATAGGTCTCCTTCTTTCACTGGTTTATCAGATGAGACAATGACCTTATCTAGTGATTCTAGTCCACTCGTCACAATGACTTTATCTTTTGATGCTCCTTTATCGGTAATCGTAATTTCTTTTCTTAACACCGTTCCAAAATCATCGACCAAAACATAATTCTTCCCGTTTTCTGATTTCACAACATCTTTTGGAATTTCAATTTTTTCATCGGTTAATTTAATCGACGCTTGGACATGGAAACCTTCTTTAATGTCTTTACCATCTTTTAATGTTAAACGTACAATATAGTTAGACAATGAGCCGCCAGTCGCACCACCGCCTCCACCGCCAGCTCCACCTTCGCCTCCACCAGCAGCACTAGTCACCGGAGTATTTGAGATATAGACAATTTCACCTTTGTATAATTTGTCAGTCGCAATGGTTTTAACATCTGCTGCTTGTTTTTCTTTAATTTTGGCTAAATCACGTTCATTGACTTGTCCTTCAACAAAAAAGTCAGTTGATGTTAATGTTAATATAGCGCTATCACGATTTTGCTCTTGAGGAATCGTGATTTCACCATCAAACGGTGCTGTTACTTGATTGACTTGTTTTTCAGATAATTCGTTAATTTGTGTTTGCATTTGATTCATTTTCATGTCATAACTATTTAAGTCATATTTTAATTCAATACTTTCGCGTGTATTAGGTGTTGCCTCAATTCCTTTTTCTCCAGGATCATTGTTATTCGAAAGCTCTTTTAATTCTAGTTCCATTTGACGTGCAGCTTTTTCTTTGTCAGCTTGAGTCGCTTCAATCTGATACTTTAATTCCGTAATTTGCGTGCTGGTTGCATCATCAATATATTGATAAAGCAGAGTTCCTTTTTTGACATAGTCACCATTTTTCACTTTTAAATCACCGAGTTTACCTAGAGTAGCATCTTTAATAAACTCTTTAGATTGAACTGGTGTGACTACCCCATTGATATAGACTTGCTCGACATCTTCAACTGTATAAAATTCAATTTTATTTTCAGCTTTAGTTACTTCTGGTTTTAAATTATTGCTAAATAAGGCTAATCCCACTGCAACGGTAGCCAACCCAACACCGACCCCAATTAATATTTTACTTCGCTTTTTCATCTTGTTAACTCCTCTACTTTTCATTACATTTAGTTTACCTAGTTGTTTGTTTTTTGACTATCGGACTTAGGACCTAACTTCTAATTTATAATTAAAAAAGATTTAGAACGGTGATATATTTGACATCGTTCTAAATCTTAAAAAATAAACACTAGATAATCTCAGCACCCAAAATATTTTTGAAATGATTCATTGCAAATTCATGTCCTTTAGCATCGAAACTTTGGACACACTTCTCATGAATAACGATGTCATAGCCCAAATTATAAGCATCAATTGCTGTATGCAAGACACAAATATCAGTACATACACCAGTTAGATGAATACGATTAATTTTTCTTTCTCGCAAGCGACTATCTAAGTCAGTCCCACTAAAAGCCGAGTAGCGTCTTTTATCAAGCCAATAGACAGTCTCTTGTCCTTCATAAATTTGATATAAATCTTGCAAGCTACCATATAATTTACGACCAGATGAGCCAATAATATTATGTGGCGGAAATAATTTATTTTCAGGATGATACTGATCTTTTAGATCATGCCCATCAATCGCAAAAACGACATAATCACCACGATTCAAAAATTCTTTTGTCAGAGCAACTAAATCCATCTCAATTGACTGACCTTCTTCACCCGTTGTTAATTTTCCATCAGTCGCAACAAAATCATATGTGTAATCAATTGATAGTAAGGCTTCCATTTTGACGTCATTCCTTTCATTACTCACATTATAATGTCTTTAATACCGATAATACTAATTGTGCTGATTTACGACCAGCTTCAACAATAAATGCATCAAAATTAACACTTGCTTCCTCATCGCCAACATCACTAATTGCTCGAATAATGATGAAAGGACATCGATATTGATGCGCAACCTGTGCAATGGCTGCACCTTCCATCTCGTTAGCTAAGACATCAGGAAAATGGGTTTTAATTTCTTGGATTTTTGATTGATTGTTTACAAAGGTGTCTCCTGAAACAATTAATCCCGTGTAGTAGACTAAATCTAAGTCAGATGTTGCACGTTTAGTCGCTTCAACTAATTTTGTATCAGCCTCATAATACAAAGGCATTTGGGGCATTTGTCCATAGTCATACCCAAAAGCTGTCACATCAGCATCGAAATAAGCTAATTTACTAGAAATTACTAAATCACCAATGACTAAGCCATGACCGATACCACCAGCCGAACCAGTATTAATAATAGTATCAACCTTATAATGACTTAATAATAAAGTCGTTGTTAATGCAGCCAGTGTTTTCCCAATACCAGAGCGTGTTAGAACAACTTCATGCTCACCAATCTGTCCAGAATAAAAACTCGCTCCAGCTTCCTGCCATTCTTTCATATTAACTAGTTGCTCTCTCAAAAGAACAATTTCTTCTTCCATTGCACCAATAATTCCAATTTTCATCTTAGTCTGACTCCCTTTATAGTTTTAAGACAGCGTAAATTGTAATTCCTAGTAAAAGAACAACAATTAAAATAGCCATATTTAGCCATGAATTACGTTTCTTATTTTGTTTAAATTTTCGAACACTACTCCGTGTTAAAATTTGTTGCGTTTCTTCCTTGCTTGTCACTTTTGGCGGTTCATTTAAATTGCTCTCTTGCTTCGTTTGATTTTTTACTTTCCTATACATGTCACACCTCTATTGATTGCGTTGCATTTTCCAATATAAAATGGCATAAATTGTTTTAGCATCACAAATATCACCAATTTCAATTAAGCCTTTTGCTTCATCTAATGTTACTTCGCTAATTTCTAAGAATTCATCTTCATCTTGTGGTAACGGATTATCAACTTTATATAATCCTTTTGCTTCATATAAGTACATCCATTCATTTGAAAAACCTGGTGATGTGACAAATTTTGTCATACGATTCATTGACTCACATTGATAGCCCGTTTCTTCTTCTAACTCGCGCATGGCTGTCACGAATGGATTAGGCTCATCTGCCTCAATTTTACCTGCTGGAATTTCTAAAATCGCTCGTTCAATGGCCTTACGGTACTGTTTCACTAAAACTATTTTATCTTCAGGTGTTACAGCTAAAATACCTACTGCTCCTTGATGAAACACGAGTTCTCGCTTAGATGTCTGACCATTAGGTAATGTCACATCATCGACCACAACTTGAATAATTTTTCCATTGTAAATTTCTTCACGCTTTGTCGTAATCTCTTTGAATTTATCCATCATACTTTTTCTCCTATCAAATAAAATGTGTTAAGATTATGATACCGTTAATTACAAGGCTTTTCAATCCTATTGTTGACCTAGTTAAAAATCGTCCTTTCGACTGATATGTAAAAATAGAGAGTGTGGTACTATAATTTTATACAGCACATGAGCTTAATAATTTAAATTTAGGAGTGAAGCAAATGAAGAAAAAATCATTAATTGGTTTATTAACAATTGTTATGGTCCTTGGATTAATCTTAGGACAGATGTTTGACGATAGTATTGTAGGAGGATTGTTTTCGCTAGCCTTTTTTATCTCTGCTATTTGGTTAGTTGTCAACTGGTCGAAAAAACGTCGACGTCGCCGATTGGAGCAACAAAAATTACCTAGTCTATCACGTAATAAGGAAGAACATTATTCTGAAATTGGTATGAGTGATAGCGAAATAAAGTTTTTCCGTCAAACTATGGCAGAAACAAAAGAACAAATTGTTACTTTAGAAAAAAATATGACGGATGTTACAAAATTACGTACTATTGACTTAAAATATCAGACGGTTAAAGCCTCAAAAGCAGTGTTTAAGGAGTTAGTCAAGAAACCGCAAAAACTACATCAAGCGAATGATTTCCTTTACACGCATTTACCAAACATTGTTGAATTAACCAATCGTTATGTTGAAATTAATAATCATGATATCAAAAATAAACAAACTTATGATGCCTTGACTAAATGTGTTGGAACGATTGAAAGTATGTCAACTTTAATTGTAGATGATTATAATAATCTCGTAAAAGATGATTTAGAGGATTTAGATCTTGAAATTAAACTTGCTCAACAAAATGCGGAAAGAACAGCTAAAGAAAAAAATTTAAACGATTTAAATAAAGGAGAAGATGTACAATGACCGACGAATTAAAACCAATGACAGAACAATCATCGAATACACTTGATGACCTACTAAGCAATCCATTTGATTTGCCAACTAGCCCGGAAATCCAAAACCAATCAACACCTATGGCTGATAATAGTGCTACTCGCATGATTGATAAATTATCAGAAGAACGTCAAGCACAGGCCAAAAATCTTGCACAACAAATTGATACGTCTAATAGCCAATCTGTATTGAGTTATGGTGCTGCTGCCCAACAAAAATTGAGTGAATTTTCGCACACTATGTTAAATCATGTTCAGGCACAGGATATCGGCCCCATGGGTGATACTTTAACTGATTTAATGTACCGCTTAAATGAAGCTAGTCCAACTGAATTAGAGGCTCGTGACTCTAATGTCTTTAAACGTATTTTTGGTAAAGTCAAACAATCTATCTATGAAACAACGGCTAAATATCAAAAAATTGGTGCCCAAATTGATAAAATCGCGATAAAATTAGACCGCGAAAAAGATGGCTTATTACAAGACAATGCTATGTTAGAACAGCTATATGACAAAAATAAAGATTATTTTGATGCTTTAAATATTTACATTGCTGCTGGGGAATTAAAAATTGAAGAACTACAAACTGTGACTATCCCTGAAGCTATTCAAAAAGCACAACAAACAGGTGACCAAATGGATGCCCAAATTGTTAGTGACTTAAATCAATTTGTTGATCGACTAGAAAAACGCACGCATGATTTGAAATTAGCGCGCCAAATCACGATTCAACAAGCACCACAAATTCGTTTAATTCAAAATACGAACCAAGCTCTAGCTGAAAAAATTCAAGCATCAATTAACACTGCTATTCCACTTTGGAAAAACCAAGTGGCTATTGCCTTAACTATTTTACGTCAAAAAGATGCAGTTACGGCTCAACGACAAGTATCAGATACTACAAATGAGTTACTCACACGTAATTCAGAAATGTTGAAACTTTCGGCAATTGAAGTTGCTGAAGAAAATGAACGTGGCATTGTCGATATCGATACTTTACAAAAAACTCAAAATGATTTGATTGAAACAATTCAAGAAACATTACGGATCCAAAAAGAAGGAAAAGAAAAGCGTCGTAATGCTGAACTAGAGTTAGCAACAATGGAAGAAGATTTAAAAGTACGCTTATTGGAAATGACTAAACAATAATCCATAAGAATAAAAAAACCAGAAGATGAACTTCGTCACTTATGACGTCGTATCTTCTGGTTTTTCTTTTTGCCATAATGGCAATTTAATTAACTCAAATTCAATCGATGCTAAATTTGTTACCGTGATCCCTAAGAGTCGAATTCCTTGAATGACACTATCATCAAATTCTTCCCATAGCTGCTTTGCATAAAAATAAAGGTCTTCTTTTTTTGACACATAATCTGGTAAAGTGATTCGACGCGTAAAGGTCTCAAAATTTTTATTCCGAACTTTTAATACTACCGTCGTCCCATGTAGATTATTCTTAGCCAAAGCATAGTCAACAGCTTGTGCCAGAAGACGTAATTGACTAATCACCTCGTCTTCAGAGATGAGCACTTGCCTATACGTGTTTTCCCGACCAACTGATTTCCGATCACGTTCAGGTTGGACAGGCGAATCATGGATACCACGAACTTTCCGGTACAAAGAATACCCCATTTTACCAAAGGCACGAATTAACGTCATTTCGCTTTGATTGTATAAATCTTCACCCGTATAAATTCCCATCTCTTGCATCTTAGGAACCGTTTTTTTTCCGACGCCGTGGAAATCTTCAATTGGTAGTTTTTTCAAGAATTTTTCGGCATCTTCAGGTAAAATGACGGTTAGGCCATGCGGTTTTTCATAATCAGAAGCAAGTTTAGCCAAAAATTTATTATAACTGACACCAGCAGAACACGTTAACTGTAGTTCATGCCAGATATCTAACTGTATCATACGTGCCATACGGATAGCACTTTTGGCATTGATTTTATTTATCGTCACATCAAGATAGGCCTCATCTAGAGAAAGTGGTTCAACAATATCTGTGTATCGATGAAATATTTCGTGAATTTGCTTTGATACCTCAGCATAATGAGCGAGATTACCAGGCACAAAATTAGCAGTTGGACAACGTTCATATGCTTCGTGTGCGCTCATTGCTGAATGAATACCAAATTTCCGTGCCTCATAATTAGCCGTTGTCACAACACCACGTCCGCCTGTTTCATTTGGATGACGTGCAATCACTAAAGGTTTTCCTTTTAATTCTGGATGGTCACGCTCCTCAACAGAAGCAAAGAAAGCATCCATGTCCACATGAATAATTTTGCGTGATATATCCTTATGTAATGGAAAAACTAGGTCGCTACTCATCTGATAATCTCCTTTCATCTGGTACATTTATTATATAAAGAATCACATAAAAAAACCACTAAAGCCGTCGCTCTAGTGGAAATGAAGGTTGTTATTTACTCTCTATCTCGGTAGGAGTTAAGTATGAAAAACCAATTCGGGAAAATTGGTATGTTTATATCATACTCCTAAATTCTTAAATTGAATTGATTTCCCTGTTCAAATCCAATGAAAAAAGAATGAGAAATATCTCATCCTTTAAAAATTCGTCCATTCGTCACTTGATTCTTCTTCAGGTGCTAAATATTTACCTTTTGATAAATCATTATAAAAAGCTGCTTTGGTTGCACTAACATAAGGTGTCACATAAAATGCTGCCAATCCACCAGTTAGAGGAACTAATAAATACCAACCAATAAAGGTAATATCTAACCAGAATAAGCGGCCTTTGTGACCATTCATTAACTGGCGACTTTCAGTAATAAAACTTGTTGCGCCTAACGTTCTGACGTCTTTATGCTCAGACAAGTCCTTATAAATAAAATTAGATTGTGAATAAGCATAGGTTTTAACAATACCTGGGATAATAAATAGCATACTCCAAAGGGTTTGGAAAATATACATCAATATATTAATTAAAAAAATTGGGACAAAGTCAACACCATTAAACAATCGAAAAGCTTGTTTAAAACTCATATCAGCCTTTTTCCCCTGTCTAAGAACATCTAGAAATGTAAAGGACACACCCAATGTTAAGAAGGTTAAGAGGAAATTTAGAATATAGCTACCTGGACCATTACCTGACGAATTGTTATTAGCCGATATATAGGTATCCATTGAACTACCACCTAAATATTTTTGAACAAAATAGACTATTGTCCCGAGTACAAGATAAAGAAACCATATCGCAATAATTTGAAAAACAATTGGCACTAAACTTAATTTAATCGCTGAACTCCAGCGCCCTCTTAAAGCATCTTTTACTTCATTCTTTAATTCTGCCGTTGTTTTATACATATTTTCACACCTCTCTTTTCATAAATTGTAGCATATTTATTAGTTATTGACTACGATTCTAGATAATAAAACCACTATCAACTATCTAAAATTAACATCGGCCCAAGTAAAATTAATTTAACTTGAGTCACTGGTTGATTGAGGACTTCAGTTAAGGCAAGTTTATATAAATTAAGTTGGCCTTGGTACCTCTTCTTGATAGCCGTCAATTCTTTTTCTGTGACTTGTTTGGACACATAATCCGTTTTGAAATCATATAAAACAACCTCCGAACCATTTTGATAATACCCATCAATAATTCCATGGACTAAAACCGTATCTTCTGAGTCATCTGATCCATTATCAAATAATTGACTTGCTTTTAATAATAATGAAAATGGTTGTTCCCTTTTTACTTGTTGATGATGTTTAAGCAACGACTCGCCAAATTCCGTCGTGAAAAAAGGGACTAAATGCTCACAATCGATTGCATCGGCCACTGATTTTTCAATTAAGCCATCTTCAACTAAGCGATCTAATAATTGGATAAAATCTTTGCGTGTTGGTTTTTTATCTAATGGTATCAACTGCATTAACAGATGAGTCGCCGTACCAATTTGAGCAGCACTTGGCTCTGTTTCAACAGTCATAAATGTTGGTGTGGCTAATTCATCGGTCACATAACGATAACCTTCTGTTGGACGCTCGTGTCGTGTGAGGGTCAGATCAAGTAATGGTAAATCATGATCATCTGGATCTTCAAACACACGTTTAATTTCTGATACAGCTTGATAACTTGTTGTTAAAGTTGCTGCTTCATCTGGATAAACAAAATTCAAACGATCTGTAATCTCTTTTAGTTTTTGTGGATTTGGTACAGAATTCGTTGTTATTAAGTCACTTACAACTTCATGTGTCACGTGACTAGCTTGCTCTAATAACACATCTTTTTGATAAAATGTTAATTGGCACGTCATGGGATGTTTACCCAAAGTTTGATTCACTAGAACGTCAATTTCAGGGTATTCTTTTTGAATGTTTGGATGACGAACCAGACTCATACCAATCCAATCCATTAGACTACGATGAACTAATTTAGTTGGTGCATCAATCGCAACCGTTTCACTAACTAGTTGCTTTTGCCAACGAGTTAATGCTACTTCTTTATTTTTATATGACCCCACTAAAAATAATTTTTGTTCCGCCCTAGTTAACGCAACGTAGAGTTTACGCATTTCTTCCGCCAATAATTTTTTCTTTTTTTCTTCTCTTAAGACTGAATAAGGCAGTGTTTGATAATTAACACGTTGGTCACTGTCCAAGTACTTAATGCCTGCTCCTAAATGTTCATCAAAAATAAAACGAGTCTGGTTAATATCTTGTAAATTAAATTGTTTAGCTAAGTCTAAAACAAATACCACTGGAAATTCTAAGCCTTTACTCGCATGAATTGTCATGACACGTACTGCATCTTCGTCTTCATTTAGTTGATTTGGTTCAGCCAAGTCTCGATCTTTTTCTTGCATTTTTTCAATTAAACGCACAAACTGAAATAATCCTTTAAAATTCATATTTTCATATGCAGAAGCTCGCTCATACAATGCGTGAAGATTGGCTTGACGTTGGCGTCCTGAAGGCATTCCTCCAACATAATCTAAAAAACCAGTTTCTTGATAAATTTTCCAAATGAGTGTCGCTAAAGACTCACGTCTTGCTACTTCACGCCAGTGATTAAATTGTTCAATAAAATAATGAATTCGTTCAAACGTTTCAGTGATTTGTTCTTCTTGTGCTAAATAAGCTAAGACAGAATCGTAAAAATAGCCTTTTGGTTGAAAGGTTCTTAGTAACGCCAAATCATTTTCTTGTAATCCGACAATTGGTGATCTAAGAACTGCCGCAACTGAAATATCTTGGTAAGGATTATCAATCATTTGTAGTAATGCAACCATCACTTTAATTTCAGTTGCTTGGAAATAGTTTTGCGTGTCGTTAACAAATAATGGAATCCCTAACCGTTTAAAGACATCTAAAATGACCAAATTATTTTTTTTGGTTGGCGTTAATAAAACAATATCTTTATAAGTTAACGGTGTTGATTGCTTTAATTTTTTACGATAAATTGGATATTCTTGTGCAATAAGCTCTTTAATTTTTAGACCAATTAATAGTAGCTCACCCTCTGTCTTGTCATCAATTACAAAATCAAGCGTTTCAATACTATCCGTCTCTTCGTCTTCCGTTTCACTCTCATAAATCATTATTTCAGTTTCATAATTCGCTTCTTCAGGATAAGCTGTAAATCCAGTAATTAATTTCGCGTTCTCATCATAATCAATTTGTCCTAAATCATGAGTCATTAATTGCATAAAGACATAATTCGTAAAATCTAAGACTTGCGAACGTGACCGAAAATTTTCTGCTAGAATAATCCGTCTACCACCAATTTCATTTGCGTAAGTGGTATATTTATCGATAAATAATGTTGGGTCGGCTAAACGAAAAGCATAAATCGATTGTTTGACGTCACCAACCATAAAAAAGTTACCTTGTTCAGCATCGGGTTGGCGTAACCAATATAAAATACTTTCTTGCAGTTGATTAATATCTTGGTATTCATCGACTAAAATTTCTTTGAATTTTTGACGATAATAGGTCGAAGCTTCCGTACCTACCCATTCTCCTGTTGTATTGTTCGCTAAAATTGCTAAAGTAAAATGCTCTAAATCATTAAAATCAACTAAATTTTTTTGTGATTTACTTTGGCGAAAAGCCTGCATAAATTCTTTTGCGACACGGCTCATCTCTTTTACTAGAGGATAGGCTTTTAGCATTAAGTCAAGAATCTTAGCTGGTGAGTGAGCAAAATACTGTTGACCAAGTCCCTCAATCGCTTCTTTACATTGTTTTCTTGCTAACTTAACCTGCTCATAAGTTTCCATAATTTCAGGCGAACTTGTTTTTTTAGATGGACCTGCAATGCGTGAAAATTTCATTGTTTGAAACACTTGGTATAACTCGTCACACGCATCTGTTTCAACTAACCCTTGTAAGTATTGAACCCTTACAATATCTTCTTGTAAAATCTTAATAGTCTTATCAAAATCTGGCTCACCTTCAATAAGTTGGAAGTTTTGCCTTAATTGAGTTGCTGTCCGTAGCAGTTCTTCTTTTAAACTCGGTTTTATTTTCGTCTGATAAAGTGGAACATCGGCTAAATTAGGTGAATCAATTCGATACTGATTAGCTAAAGAATCTAGCCAAGATACAGGGTCTGGATTAGCTCTAGCAAAAGTCTGTAATGAGAATATTAAACGGGTCAATCCGTCATCACTTCTGTCATTAGAGAAATTTTCCGTTAAATGATAGAAAATTTCCTCTTCTTTACCATATAACTCTTCACGTAAATCAAACCAGACATCCTCCATTAATAACATATTCTCCGTTTCATCAGTCAGTAATCGAAAAACTGGATCAATATCAATTAAATAATAATATTTTCGAATAACTTGTAAACAGAACGCATGCAATGTACTAATATTCGCTGTTGGTAAAAGACTAAGTTGACGAACTAAATGCTGTTTTTGTTCCACATCACTTTCCTGATTAACAGATTCCTGAATAGCTACTTGAATCCGAGCTTTCATCTCTTTAGCAGCTGCTTCGGTATAAGTAACAATTAGTAGTTCATCGATTCCTACACCCTGTTTAATTTTTTGAATGACCCGCTCAACCAAGACGGTCGTTTTACCAGAACCGGCTGAAGCCGAAATAAGCAAGTTATTCCCACCATCATAAACTGACCGCCATTGTTCATCGGTAAATTGACTATTGGCTGGCTTTATTGGGATATTACTCATTTTCGTCTACCTCCTTTTTTTCTTCATCTGACAATCGCTCTAATACCTCTTCATCTGATAATTCATCAATACGATGGTAGTTATTATCCAACAACATCACATCGAATTGACACACACTACGAAACGGACAAAAACGACAAGCAATCCGCTCTTTTCCTTTATACATTGGATTAAGTGTGGTTTTACCAGCATAAATCTTTTCGCCCGCAGCTTTAAACTGTTGATGATTATGGCGAATTAATTTTTGTAAATCATCTGGTGCAATAAATTGTTTTGACTTCACTTCACCAGACTTTAATTGATTGAATGGGTATACTAAAGATGATTTAGTCGGTTCGACGGTTACATCTAACTGCTCTAATAATGCCTCATCTTTAACTAACACACCTTGATATTTAAATTCTTTCAGTAATTCATTTTGGAGCGATTCTTCATCCATCTGCTTCAGTTCTTTTAAAGTTGGATTCTGTACATGTAAATAAAAGGCTCCAGCAGCTTCCGCTTTTTGTCCAACCAAGGTCACAGCATTTTGTAAGGCAACATCGAGATAAGTAATCATTTGTAAGGCTAAACCATAATAAGCATCACTCATACTAAAATTATGTTTACTCGATTTATAATCAACAACGGCTAGATAAGGATTGCCAGAAACATCTACATAATCCAGTCGGTCAATCTTACCTCGAACGCTAAGTTTTTTCTGATTAGGTAAATCAAAACTCAAACTTGCTAATCCTTTTTCACCCAGTGCTTCACCAAACAAAACTTCTGTTTGCAAAGTCGTCATGTTTGTACGTGCACTTTGTTGACGTAAAGACCAAATAACCCGTTTTATTGTTTGTGTTAATTGATAGCGAATGTATTTAAGTCTTTGACTGGAGGACAAAATGGAAAAGCGTTCATCCGCAAAAATAGCCTGTAAAACATGATCTGCTAAACTCAAAATCTCTTCATCAGATAATAGTGATAGCTGTTTTTTTTGTTTAATTAATTCTTTAAAAAACTGATCCAGTGCATCATGGAAAAAATCGCCAGTTGCGGCTGGTGACAATTCAAATCTTTCTCGTTCTTTAAGCTGCAAACCATATTGTAAAAAGTATTTGTAATGGCATTGATTAAAGCTCTCTATTTTAGAAACAGAGGCATAAATTGTTGAGCCATATAAATCATCAACGATTTCTGGCATTAATGTCTCAGGAATATTCTGATAAGTTAAACTCTCTAAGACTCTCGTAGCCTTAAATGGTAATTCTTTTTGAACGCGTTTTTCAAGTTGCAACCATAACCAGCTAAATGACTGGTTAGTATCCGTTAAATAGCGTTTAAATGGTACCATATCACTTAACAATATTTCATAAGTTGCAAACTGAGACACCTCATTCGCATTTGTTTCAGTTAGTTGTGTGACTTTTTTAATTGGTTTTACACCTAATGGCTTCATTAAGGGTATTAGATAACTTGACGGCTTGAGTTCTTTTGTTTGGTCGCTTGCCATGGGATAACTTAAAATAATTTGTTCTCTAGCTGATAACAATGCTAAATAAAAGACATATGGTTCTCTTGCAAAATCACTTTGCATTTCTTTTTTTAAATATTTGTTACCATCTAGTCGCTCCATTAGTAAGGTGCGTTCCTCATCCGTCATGAGAGTTTTATTTTCAATTTTTTTAGGAAATTGCTGATCGGTTACACCAAGAATAAATGTCACTCGGCTTTTTTCTGCTTGTACCATATCCACCGAACTAACGATTAACTGGTCGAGCGTTGCTGGAACCTTGCTAAAGGTCAATCCTTCTAAACCACTAAGTATGATTTGGATGAAATCGGATAAATTAAATGGCATGTCGCCCATTAAATCAACTAATTCATCTAATAAGTCCATTAATGCTTGCCAAGCTTGTTCATGATTTTTTGCAGAGACCAAATCACCCGTCGCAATACTTTGCTCACGCATCATAGTCATTTGGTGCATCACACCTGAATCAATAAGCAACTGATATAGCGCCACGCAAGCCTCACGATAAGTTACCGCAGTGTCTAACTTGTCAAAAAACGGGACTAAACCATCACGAATTGCCTGTCTTATATAATTTGACTCTTTTTGAATTAATTCATCTTGTCGTACAGCATCATCATCCTCTGAATACGAATAGGTAATATATTGCCAGTCCTTTACTTGTGTCCAATAAAAACCACTGTAACCATAAGCTAAAACAACATTTTCCGTATAATCAACTTGCTGTCTAACAATCGACATCCCTTGGATCCAAGAAGAGAGCTCATTAATATCTCGCAATTGTGGCATAAATAATTCTGTCCGTAATAAGCGCATTAAATCAGGATACTTAAAGTAACGTAATTTCACTTGAAATAAAGAGTCAATAAACTCAATCAACGGATGATGTTTCATTTCGACGTCTTCATTAATATAATAAGGAATATCCGCTTTAGTAAAGACAGGTTCTAGTATTTGCCGGTAAGCTGTTAGATCTCGAGTTAGAATTTTTATGTCTCGGTATCGATAACCTTGCGTCACTAACGAGCGAATCTCTTTAGCTACGGACAGTACCTCTCCATAACTATCGTCACATGCCCAGACTTGTAAGCTAGATGATTGGTGCAATCCCTGTTGTCTCGTCCCATTAGATGGTTGGTGACTATCACGCCAAGCTTGCTCAACAAGAGCCATATCAGATGAACAAGGAGTCTCACGGACAACAAGGTCATGTAAAATAGGCAACTGTTGTCCCCTAGCATAGTGATATAAATCAAAATAGACAGTCGCAGGATTATAAAAAAGCGACTGATTCGTCGGTGGCTCAACTGCATAACTCTTATCTAACGTCAATGTCATTCGCCACTCACCAGAAATGGTCATTAACGTCTGCAGTAATTGCTGTTCAACCGCTGTCAAACTAGAATAACCCGACACAATAATCATCACATTCTCTAAAGAAACTTGGCTCAAGTAATCAGCTAAATCACTTAAAATATCCTGTGTCTCACCATCAATTGCTAACATTTTTTCTAAATAACAGTCATAAATTTTCTGAATTTCTAATAGTTTTTCCTTAGAATCTTCGACGTAATTAGCCCCTTCAAACTGCGTTACTGCAATTTCTAAATCAAGACTAGTTATATTGCCTAATTGATATTCATCAAACAAAGCGACTAATTGTTCAACAAAACCTACTTTATTAATTTCATAACGGAAGAGGATTAATTCCTCTTCTAATTCAATCAAAGCCTGACGGATAATCATCGCTTTTCCGGATTCAGACAGACGACGTTTTTGATATCTCTTAGTATATTGCATTTTGTACCAAGCAAGTCGTGACAATGAGAATACTTGCAAACGTGTACTTGCCATGTTATCTAAGTGTTGATAGTTTGGTAATTGATGCAGGCGTCTTAAAATAGACACTTCTGTTTCAAACTTAACATGGTTTGGCACCAAATAATAAACCTCATGATTACTGTCTTGTTTTAACCATTCAACTGCCTGTTGTAAAACAGGTGCCACGTGTTGTTTATCAGCAGTTCCAATCACAAACTGAACGCTCATACAGTCACCAATCCTTTCTTTTTTACTAGTACTAGTTTAACATAATTTTTTGAAAACACAGAAAAAAGTGGAAACAAACGTTCCCACTTTTTTCTAATGTTCTTTAACACGTCATTAGTTGATACTCGACTTACTTAGTTAATTGTCCCCCATTTAGCAATTGGCCAAAATGAAAACCACACATCTCCTAAGACACTATCTTGATCAATAAAACCAATCATACGACTATCTTTTGAATTTTGACGATTATCACCTAAAACAAAATACTTACCTTCAGGTACTTTCTGTTCACCAGTAACTTCTTCCAATGTAAAATCTTTTGTCAGTGGTGCACCTTCTGGCATCTCATCAATAATACCTTTGTATTCGTCTAGATAAGGCTCTTTGTATTCCTTACCATTTATATATAAGACGTCATCTCGGTATTCAATTGTATCACCAGGTAAGCCAATGACACGTTTGATATAATTTTTACTCTCATCATCTGGAGCTGGAAAGGTAATCACATCAAAACGTTTAATCTTAGCATGTTTTAAACTAATAATTCGTTCTCTATCTACTAAAGTCGGGTTCATTGAATCACCCGATACAATAACCGATGAAAAAACAAAGGCTCGTAACAAAAGCATCACTATAATAATGCTACCATACCAAAATATATTAGACCAAAATGCTTTACCGTTCATTTAATCACCTCTCTATATATTAATTATAGTACCATAAAACTAAAAACTTGAATAGCTTATCTACTTGATTAGCTACTTGGGAACAGCTAGACCTTATAAATAAAAAAACCTTTGTTTCTTAAGATTAGCTGCTCAAAACAACATACTTTGTGGTATAGTGTTTTATAGAAATCATAAGGGGGTAAATTTTATTAAAGAGAAAAAAGAATATGGTTTATGGACCGCAACATCCATGATTATCGGCATTTGTGTTGGCTCAGGAATTTTCTTTAAAGTTGATGACATTCTGTTATTCACTGGTGGCAAAATTTACTTAGGTATTTTAGTCTTTATCATTGGTGCTTTAAGTATTATTTTTGGTAGCATTTCACTAACAAACTTAGCGACTTTAACAGATGGTACTGGGGGATGGTTGCTTACTTTGAAGAGTTTTATTCAAAAAAATTAGCTAGTGCATTTGGTTGGTACCAAACTTTTTTATACTATCCAACAGTTACGGTTGTTGTCGCATGGGCATCTGGAATTTATACCATCTTACTGCTCAACTTACCCGATAGTCTTGATTTGCAAATGGGCATTGGTTTAGGGTATTTATTATTTTTTTATGCACTCAATATTTTATCGAAGCATCTCGGTGGGCGTTTTCAAGTTATCTCATCTGTCGCTAAATTAATTCCACTAATTGGTATTGGTTTAATTGCTCTCTTTTGGAAACAATCAACACCTGCTATTCCTACTGATATTCCATTACAACCTGTCCAAGATGTTGGTTGGGGTTGGTTAGCTGCATTAGCGCCAATGGCATTTTCTTATGATGGTTGGCCTATTGCTTTAAGTATTTCACATGAAGTGAAAAACTCGAAGAAAATTATGCCACTTGCTTTGACAATTGGCCCACTAATTGTTTTAGGCGTATATCTAACTTATTTCCTTGGTATGACTCATATTCTCGGGTCGGAATATATTATGTCGGTTGGAAATGGTGCTGTGACAACAATTGGTGATTTATTAATTGGTCCAAGTGGCAAAACGATTTTATTATTATTCGTACTGATCTCTATTTTAGGCGTTGTAAATGGGGTTATTCTTGGTCACCTTAGAATGCCATATGCCTTAGTTGCAAAACAAATGTTTCCTCAACCTAAAAATAAAACAACCCAGAAGAGCCAAGAATTTTACTCTGCTATGATTAGTTTAGGTACAGCATTGACTTGGTACTTGATTCACTACATCACTCAAAAATTCGGTCTATTAAAAACTGGTGATGTCAGTGAAATTGCTATTGTGTTTGGTTATTTCTATTATATGATGCTTTACGTTAAAGTCTTACACATGTATCTAAAAAAAACAATTAACCAATGTATTTACAGGTCTCGTTGCTCCTATTCTAGCAATAATTGGCGGATTGATTATTTTGGTTGGTGGTGTCTCATCCAATCCAAAATCAATGATTATCTTTTTTGTTATTTGCTCTGCTTTTTGTTTTATCGGTTTTAATTACTATAAAAAACGACATATTACGCTTAAACCAAACTAAAAATGAGTGGCTTATTACAAGTCACTCATTTTTGTTTGGTTTGGCTTAAAACTTATTTAGCAATTTAACTTTAGTCAACTTAACTATTTAATTTTTCCAATAGATGTTTGCCTCAGCACAAAGTACATCGTCATTCATAATCCGATGACGTGTAATTAATGGTGTCTCTGGAGCCAATTCATAGCTACTTGTGATAACATCGCCATAACGAATTTCTTTGTTAAAATTAAGTAAAATCCGTTCAACTTGATGCGTCTTTAAGTATTCATATCCTAATGTATCTAAAAACCATTCAATATAAACAGAATTATTCACATGAAGATTAGTATCAATATCTAAATAGCGAACTTTATATGGTGTCTCAACGGTTGGTTTATTAAATGGCAATATCGTGTCATTACGGAATATTTTTTTAATGTGTTCCGGTTCAAACGGCGCCATAATCTCTTCGCGGACACTCGCAATTTTACGCGAAGCCAAATCCATCAAACAAAAAGTTGTTGTAATAGAAACTAATTCATTACCCTCTGCATCATGTAACCAAAATCGGCGGTAACAAAAGAACTTATTATAGCTTTCAGCCAAGGTTGATACGGTAATTGTATCACCTTCATAAGGTAACCGTGTAATATTTATGTCATGCTGAGTAATAATCCATCCTAGACCTAGCGTGGATAAATAATCATTATCAACGCCTAAGTCAGCACTTTGATGTTCAGAGGTGCTAATTGCTAATTTCATTAATGTTGGAATTGCTAATTTACGAGTTAAATCGCATTCGTAATAAGGAATAGTATGCTTTTCAGAATATTTTTTTGCCACTCTTTCACCCTCACTTCTTATTTGTTTGTTTCATTATAACACACCCTATTTTAAAAAACGGATAAAATTTACAGACATAAATATTTATTTACAGTTAATTTTTTCGCATTAGGTTTTAAATGATTGATTTACTTGATAGTAACAAGTAAAATGATGTAGGATGCGTTTACCTCGCAACGATTATTAGGAAGAAAGTTGGCAAGTTACATGACAAAAGAAACCAGAGCTTTATTCATCATTTTTGGCGGGACTGGAGACTTAGCACAGCGTAAGTTATATCCGTCATTATTCCGTTTATTTAGAAAAAAAGAAATTAATCAACACTTTGCAGTCATCGGTACTGCCCGTAGAGAATGGTCAGATACATTCTTTCGTGATGTAGTTGCAAAATCAATTGCTAGCCTTTCACCCACTCCAGACGAACTAGCAGAATTTACGAGTCACTTCTACTATCAGTCTCATAATGTTAACAATACGGCTGAATATGTTGTTCTAGAAAAACTCGCTTCTAAACTAGACAACGACTACGAATTAGATGGCAATCGTTTGTTTTACTTGGCAATGGCACCACAATTTTTTGGCGTGATTTCACATCATATTAAGTCTGAAAAAATTATGACCGATCATGGATTTAGCCGTTTGGTTATTGAAAAACCCTTCGGTACAGATTACCAAACTGCTGAAAAATTAAATAATGAAATTTCTGCTGTTTTTGATGAAAATCAAATCTATCGTATTGATCATTATTTAGGTAAAGAAATGATTCAAAATATTTCAGCAATCCGTTTTAGTAACACTATTTTTGAATCACTTTGGAATCATAAATATATCGATAATGTACAAATCACTCTAGCTGAAAGTATTGGTGTCGAAGAACGTGGTGGCTATTACGACCAAAGTGGCGCGCTAAAGGATATGGTTCAAAATCACATTCTTCAAGTTGTGGCACTTTTAGCTATGGAACCGCCAACCATCTTTACTGATGAAGCGATTCGAAAAGAAAAAATTTCGGCTTTAAAGGCTGTACGTGTCTATAAACCAAATGAAGTCAAAGATGCCTTTGTCCGTGGACAATATGGTGCTGGTGAAATCTCACAACATCAGTTTGTCGGTTATCGTGAAGAACCTGGTGTTGATGAAAAGTCTGAAACTGAAACATTTGTTGCTGGAAAATTTTTAATTGATAACTTCCGTTGGACGGGTGTTCCCTTCTATGTAAGAACGGGTAAACGTATGACGGAAAAAGGTACGCGTATCAATATTGTTTTTAAAGAATCACCAATTAATATTTTTAGAGACCCACATACACCAATTCAAGAAGCCCAAAAAATCCCAGAAAATATTTTAACGATTTTTATTCAACCAACTGAAGGATTCTCGTTGACCTTAAATGGCAAAGAAATTGGTCAAGGCTTTAATATCGATCCTCTAAGATTAGATTATCGTCATTCTGCTGAAGCCAGTGAAAATTCACCTGAAGCATATGAGAAATTAATTTTAGATGCGTTAAAAGGTGATGCTACAAACTTTACACATTGGGATGAAGTTGCGAGTTCTTGGAAAATTGTTGATGTTATTCGCAATGCTTGGGATCAGGAAACACCTGATTTTCCAAATTATGAAGCGGGAACGATGGGACCAAAATGCGCCTTTGATTTACTTGAAAAAGATGGCAAAAATTGGATTTGGCAACCAGATGAATGGTATCGTCAAATGGGACAATTAAAATAGTTTAATATACAAAAACAGGCAACATCCAAATTAAATGGATGTTGCCTGTTTATTTAGAATTTATTCTAATCCTTCAGTAATGGCTTCAGGATAATTTTCTTCAACGATTGTTGCACAACGATTACATAAAGTTGGAAAATCTGAGTGACTACCAACGTCTTCCTTAACCGCACGACAACGTTGACACGTATCACCTTGGGCTTTTTCAACTAAAATTGCGACATCATCAAAATCAATTGCCTCAGCTGGAGCGCTGTCTTTTGAGTCTGCAACATGTAAATCAGATACAATTAAGATTTGTTCCAAATTAGTATTTAAAGCTGTTAAAAGCATTTTAATAGGTTCCGTTGGATAAAGAGTTACTTTTGCTTCAAAAGATTTACCAATTAATTTCTCTGAACGTGCCATTTCTAAAGCTTTCAAAACTTTATCGCGAATAGCCATAAATTCAGTCCACATTGCTAGAATATCTGCTTCATCATCGTAAGTTACATAGCCTGGTAACTCAGCTAATTGAACGTACTCTTCCTCTTCTTGTAAATATGACCAAATTTCTTCAGCAGTATGTGGTAAGATTGGTGTCATTAATTTCGTTAAAGTAACTAAAATATCATAGAATACAGTTTGCATACAACGACGATTATAATTATCTTCTGCTTCAATATAGACAACATCTTTAGCAAAGTCTAAATAGAAGGCTGACAAATCAGTCGTACAGAAATTAACTAATTGTTTGTAAACTGTTGAGAATGAATATTTATCGTAACCCTCACGGATTGCTTTAATTTCCTCGTTTAAACGAATCATTAGATACTTGTCAACAGAGCGCAAGTCTTCATATGCTACGCGATTAGCAGTTGCATCAAAATCAGATGTATTCGCTAGTAAGAAACGCATAGTATTACGGATTTTACGATAGACTTCTGAAATTTGTTGTAGTGTATTCATGTCAACACGCACATCTGATTCATAGTCGACACTCGTTACCCATAGACGTAAAATATCAGCACCCATTTGATTGATTACTTTATTAGGTTCAATTGTATTTCCTAATGATTTACTTTGTTTTCTACCTTGTGGGTCTAATGTGAATCCTTGCGATAAGACTGCTTTGTAAGGTGCTACCCCATTAATTGCGACACTTGTCGTAATACTTGAGTTGAACCAACCACGATATTGGTCAGATCCTTCTAAGTATAAGTCAGCTGGGAATGTTAAATTGTCACGTCCTCTTAAAACTGCTTCATGAGATGAACCTGAATCAAACCAAACATCCATAATATCCGTTTCTTTCGTAAATTCACCATTAGGACTACCTGGATGAGTAAAACCTTCTGGTAATAGTTCTTTTTCAGTCCACTCAAACCAAATTTTAGATCCGTGTTCTGCAAATAAATCTGCAATATGGTCGGTAATTTCTTTTGTTAGGATCGCTTCACCATTTTCAGCATAGAAAATTGGTAACGGAACTCCCCATTGACGTTGACGAGAAATTACCCAGTCACCACGGTCGCGAATCATATTATACAATCTTGTTTTACCCCATGGAATAACCCATTCCACACGCTCAACTTCTTTTAAAATATCTTCTCTAAATTTATCAATTGATGCAAACCATTGTGGCGTTGCACGATAAATAACAGGTTTTTTTGTTCGCCAATCATGTGGGTAACTATGAGTAAAGAAATCTAATTTAAGTAAATGACCATTTTCAGTTAATAAATCCGTCACCATTGGATTCGCTTTGTCATAGAAAATCCCTTCAAAACCTGGTGCTTCGTCAGTAAAGCAACCTCGGCTATCGATAGGTGAGAGAACCTCTAGACCATTGGCTTTTCCAACAATATAATCGTCTTCACCATGACCAGGTGCAGTGTGAACTAAACCAGTTCCGGCATCTAATGTTACATGGTCACCTAATACAATACGAGAATCACGCTCATAAAATGGGTGATGTGCTGTCATTCCTTCAAGTTCTGATCCTTTAAACTCTTTTAAAACTGAGACATTTTCCCAACCGATTGCTTTAGAAACTGACTCTAATAATTCTTTTGCTACTACATATTTATTGCCATCAACTTCAACCAATAAATAATCAAAAGTCGCATTAGCAGAAATACCCGTATTAGCAGGAAGTGTCCATGGTGTTGTCGTCCAGATCACAAAGCTTGTGTCTGAATCTAACAATCCTTTACCATCATTCACAGGAAATGCAACGTAAATTGATGGCGACTGAACATCTTTGTACTCAATTTCAGCTTCTGCCAAAGATGACTCACTTGAAGGAGACCAATAGATTGGCTTCAATCCTTTATAGATATAACCTTTATCAGCCATTTTTCCAAACACACGAATTTGTGCTGCTTCATAATCTGGTGTTAATGTGATATAAGGATTATCCCACTCACCTGCAACTCCTAAACGTTTAAAATCTTCACGTTGCTTATCAACTTGACTCAGCGCGTACTCTTTACATTTTTCTAAATAATCAGCACGGCTCATTTCCTTACGTTTAATTCCTTTGTTTGTCAATACTTGTTCAATTGGCAAACCATGTGTATCCCAGCCAGGAACATAAGGTGAGCGAAATCCAGACATAGATTTTGAACGGATAATAATGTCTTTACTAATTTTATTTAAAGCATGACCCAAATGAATATTACCATTTGCATATGGTGGCCCATCGTGTAGAACAAATGTTGGTTTGCCTTCATTTAATTCTTGACGACGCTCGTATACTCTATTGTCTTCCCAATCTTTTTGCCATTCAACTTCTCTTACCGGTAAATTTCCACGCATCGGAAAACCAGTTTTACCTAAATGTAATGTTTCTTTTGTTTTCATTTTCATTCTTCCTTTCTTGTCTAACAAAAAAAGACTCCTCCCTAGTAAAGGGACGAAGTCTTCGTGATACCACCCAAATTTAAACGTCATCTAACTAGATGGCATTTATCTCTTTCATGTTAACGGTTTTTAACCGGAAAAACTTACTAATTATTTCAGTTTTTCATTATCAGTGAAGGATCTTTACAACATGAGTGTCTTGTTAGGTTTCCACTATCCCTAACTCACTGCGAAGAATCATATTGTCTTTTCTGTTTCACCATTAATTGATTATAAATTTTAAACTCGACTACGAGAAGAACGTTCAGGACGGCCATGCTTTTTAGCTTGACGATTTTCAGGAGTATTATTACTACGTGTTCCCTGATTAGTCGCTGAAGTAGTTGCTCCCTGTTGCTTTGGTTTTGGTGCTTGTTTCGGTATAGCTTTTGTCTCAGAATGATCCGTTGTATCAGTAGCTTGGTTAGTAAAAGTTGGTTTCACTTCAATTGCTACAGGTGTTGTATTAGTTTTACTACCAGTTGATTGTTCAACAGCATCTAATACTTCTTTAAAGGCTTGATGTGTATTATCAACATATGCACCAAAAGGTTTTAACAATTCATCCCATTCATTGCTTTGAACAATTTGCAATTGTGATTCAAGTAAAACAGATAAATTACGATGGAACACACGCGTTTTCTTCTTCAAATCATCTGTTTCTACTGCAAGTTGACGAGCACGCTCACTAGCATCGTTTAAAATACTATTTGCTTTACTTGTCGCCGTTGTAATTAATTCATCTGACATTTTATTAGCATGTGCTAAAATATCTTCAGATTGTGCTTGTGCTTGTTGTACAGCTAAATCTGATTCCTTCGTTGCATTTTCTTTTAATTTATCAGCAGTATCTTGAGCAACAATAATTGATTGATTTAGAGAATCTTTCAATTCATTAAAATAACTTAATTTTTCTGTTGCTTGTTTTAATTCTTTATCTAAATCACGATTTTCTTGGATTAAATGTTCAAACTCAAGTGCGATTTGATCTAAGAAGTCATCAACTTCGTCACGTTCATATCCCTTAAATTTTGTTGAAAAACTTTTATTTGTAATATCTATTGGTTTTAATCCCATTTTTCCACCTCTTAATTACTTTCTTAAACACCTAATTGCTAAACGAAACTTGTCTTTTTTAGTTTTACCTTCAAGTTCTTTCAGTTGAACTCGACCGAATCCTCGGACTGACAGCATATCATTATAATCAAGGACAACATCTGGCCTATCAATCACTCTCCAGTTCAACTTAACATTTCCAGATTCAATTAATTTTTTAGAACGTTGTCTAGATATATTATATACTGATGACACTAGATTATCAATTCTTAGTGAGCTAATTGTCAAAGTCTCCTCCTGCCAATCATCAGTTGGATGAATCACATCTGCTAATTCTTTGGGTAACAAACGTACGCCCACATTCGAAATTTTATCAACCTGTTGACAAACAAATGGCGTGATTGATTTTTTCAAGAATACTTGCCACTGCTCGCCATCAGTAATAATATCACCAATACATTCCCGCTCTATTCCAGTACTTAAAATCGTACCCAATATTTTTCCATGACTAATATTCGCAAATTTTACTGGATATTTAATACCTACTAAAACAATATCATAATCGTCATTTTGCACCTCATAATAATCAGGATAAAGAACCGCACAATGACGTTCAGCAGAATCAAAACCACCAAAAAATGCTAACTTCACGTCAGAAGATTTTCCAACTAACGATTCGACAATAAACATCTGCCTTGGATCAAGGAAATCAGTAA
This sequence comes from Vagococcus penaei, assembly GCF_001998885.1. Lineage (NCBI taxonomy): Bacteria > Bacillati > Bacillota > Bacilli > Lactobacillales > Enterococcaceae > Vagococcus > Vagococcus penaei. The sequence goes on along the minus strand of NZ_CP019609.1, from coordinate 1,976,740 downwards.
CATATGGCGCATATTGTTCTTCTACTTGTTTTAACCAATCGAGGACGAGATTAACAAAAGGATGCTCGTCCTTGCGAAAGTGCTGATACACATTAGCTAGCAAAAACTCACATCCCTTCAATTATTTTTAATATAACAATAATTCAACTAATTTTATATAAATGAGTTGCAATGCTTGCGTTGATAAGTTCAAAGCAATAATCGCTACAAGAATTGTAAAGTCAATCATCCCAAAACTAAGATTTAAACGTCTAAATAAATTTAAATATGGGCGTGCTAACTTGATAATCCATTGACCAATCGTCGTATCATATGCCCCTGGAAACCAAGACATTAGAGCATACGCAACCAAGACAAATGAATAAATTTCTGCAACTTGTATGATTATTTTAATGATTAAACCAACTAAACTTAATAAATTTATCAATATTTCTGCACATCCTTAATATTCACCTAAGTGTGTTGCAACTAAACTTTGTGCAATAGCTGATGTTACTTCAACATTAGCTGGAGTACATAAGAATATTTCCGACCCAATGCGTTGGATATCACCATCAATAGCAAAAACTGTTCCTGTTAAAAAGTCAACAACGCGACGTGCTTGTAGCTCTTCCATTGAAGAAAACGTAATAATAGCAACCTCATTATCAAAAAGTGCCTTTGCAATCGTTCGACATTCTATATAATTACTAGGTTCAAAAACCTTAACTTTTTTTGGTTCTCGTTTATTTTCTATCTTACGATTTCTTTCAGCAGTATTTTGAAAATCATTTATCGGAACAACTTTTTTCTTGTTAATTGGCTCAGAAACAGGTGAAACATCAGTCGCTTTTTCCAATGTTTGATTTGGCTGACTAAAGTGTGTTGGAGTCGAATCAATTTCTGTTTCATAAATAGCTTGTTCATTTAGTACTTGGCTATTCTTTGGCAATTTAGTTTCTTCCCCATAACTTTTATCCCCATAGTCATCATCTTGTGTTTGGGAATCTAACCCAAAAAAACTTGATATACTTTCTCGATTGAATAAATTCATATATATTCCACCTCTTTCCTATCAGCTAAAAAAAGCCGTGCCAATTCTAATAAATGTACTACCTTCTTCAATAGCAATGGGGAAATCATTAGTCATTCCCATACTCAATTCTGTACAAGGAGCATAAGTTAAAGACAACTGTCTCACACTAGCCTGTAAAAATCGTAATTCAGAAAAATAGTGATGTAGTTGTAGTTCAGTTGCTTGATAAGGCGCCATTGTCATCAAGCCAACTACTTCAATGGAATCAAATGCTGAAAGATCACGAATAAACGAGATAACTTCCGTCGGTTTAATGCCTTGTTTACTAGTTTCACCAGATACATTTACTTGAATAAAACACTTTATTTTATGATTCGCTCGTTTTTGAATTTCCTCAGCCAATTTTAGAGAATCAAGCGCATGGAAATAGTCAAGTTCATTAATTACATGTTTAACTTTCCGACGTTGTAAATTGCCGATAAAATGCCAAACCAGGTCATCATTAGAATCAAAATACGACTTTTTTTCTAGAAATTGCTCAACTCGATTTTCCGCAAAATGCTTTAAACCAAGTTGAACGACTTTTTCTGTAGTATTTATATCAACCGACTTACTAACGCAAATTAGTGTTAGTTCATCCGGTTTTCTTTGACTTCTTTCACATGACTGCGCAATGGATTTTGAAATTCTACTGAGATTTGTTTCTAGATTTTTCAATTAAAAAACCTACTTATCTTTTTCTTCTAAAAAATGGTGGTGTACTAACTTCATCACCATCATCAGTTGAATCATTTTCAGGCGTGAAAGCTTCAAAATCTTTCTTTTCAATTGAGTCTAATTGTGCATCATCAATCACATTACGTGTTGGTGTTTCACGACGAATATCCCAGTCCCCAAAAGCACTTGAATCAGCTGTTGAATGACTTTGAGGGGCATTGGTATAATCCAATGGTTCGATAGTATTTGCACGGCTAGTATTTTGTTGATTCATTGATTGTTGTGTTTGGTTAGACATATTACGTGCAGGATTAAATCTTTCCTTTTTACCAGGATCAATTCCAGTTGCAATTACAGTAACAATAATTTCATCACCTAATTGTTCATTAACAGATGTACCTAAGATAATATTTACATCGCCACCTGTAGCGCTACCGACAATTTCAGAAGCATCTTGTGCTTCAAATAATGTCATATCTAAACCACCAGTGATGTTTAATAGGACTTGCTCAGCACCCTCAATTGATGTTTCTAATAATGGAGAGGCAATAGCTTTACGTGTTGCTTCAATAACGCGGTCTTCGCCACTTGCAACACCGATACCCATTAAAGCAGTACCTTGATTTTCCATAACAGTTTTCACATCTGCAAAGTCTAAGTTAACATAACCAGGAGATGTAATTAAGTCAGAAATGCCTTGAACACCTTGTCGTAATACGTTGTCTGCTTCACGGAATGCTTCCATCATTGGTGTCTTTTTATCAACAATTTCTAACAAACGATTATTAGAAATAATCACCAATGTATCCACATTATCTTTTAGTTCAGAAATACCTTCAGATGCAAAACGGCTTCTCTTAGGTCCTTCAAAACTAAATGGTCGTGTGATAACACCGACAGTCAGTGCACCTTGTTCTTTTGCAATTCCAGCCACAATTGGTGCGGCACCAGTACCTGTTCCGCCACCCATACCAGCTGTAATAAAGACTAAATCAGCACCTTTTAATGCTTCTGCAATTTGCTCTTCACTTTCGTTAGCTGCTTTTTGGCCAACCTCTGGTAAAGAGCCAGCACCTAAACCTTTAGTAAATTTAGGGCCTAATTGGATAACTGTTTCCGCTTTTGAATGTTGTAATGCTTGAACGTCTGTGTTGGCTACGATAAATTCCACACCTTTAACGCCTTCGTCAATCATACGATTAACAGCGTTACCGCCAGCACCACCAACACCAATTACTTTAATAACGGCACCAGTATTTACTGTATTATCTAAAGAAAATTCCATTACTTAGTTCCTCCTACGTTGATATTAGTCGAATATATTTGATAAGAAGCCTTTAATTTTTCCACCAATACCTTCTTTTTCTGTTTCTTCTGGTTCAATTTCATTAATTGGTTCTTGTTTTGGTTGAACTGGTTGTTCTTCAACACGTGGTTGTTCAACGACTTCACGATTTGTCTGTGTTAACGTTGATTTATTTCCATAAATTGCTAATTTAGTGACATGGTAAACTTCATCTAAATGTGTAACGTATTCCACAATAGCAATTGCATTCGCAAAGACTGGATTACGTAATCCCATATGATTTGGTACATATAGTTTCACATTTGCTCCGAAAATATCTGAAGCTAATTCTACAACGCCAGGTAGGCTAGCTGCCCCACCTGTCAGAATAACTCCACCAGGCAAATTCAAGCCATCAATATTATCCAATACAAATTTAGATTTATTAAAAATTTGCTCAACACGGGCTTCAATAATTTCAGATAAATAGCGTTCGTCAATTTTAACGGGTTCATTTTGCCCAATGACATCAACTGGAAACTCTTCATTAGATGACGCTTTATCTGGATAAGCATAGCCATAATTAATTTTTAAAGCTTCAGCATTGCTTAATGACGTATTTAATACAACTGAAATATCTTTAGTAACAAATTCGCCACCCTCTTGCTCAACATGAGAGAATTTTAACTCACGTTCGTACATGACAGAAGTCGTCGTTTGACCTCCACCCATATCAATAATAACCGTTCCAAAGTCTTTTTCACCATCTGACAAAATTGAATTTGCTAAAGCTAATGGCGTAATAACCATTTCTTCAACTGCTAACCCAGCTTTTTCAACACATTTTCTAATGTTATGAACAATCGTCTTCGGTCCAGTAAATAGCAAGCCTTTCATATCCAAGCGGACACCAATCATTCCTCTTGGATCTTTAATTCCTTCAAAACCATCAACTTTAAATTCTTGAGGAATTAAAGTAATCACTTGTCGTTCAGGTGGTGTTGAACGTACTACAGCCGCTGCTGCAACATTTCTAACATCATTTGACGTGATTTCTTTTGATTCAGCATTGACTGCAATCATGCCTTCACATTTTTCAACTTCTAATAAATTAGCTGGAATTCCCACGCTAACACTTCTAATTTGTACACCTGATTTTTCTTCTGCTTGTTTAATTGCTCGTTGGATAGATTGAACAGCCTTATCAATATCAATGACAATCCCTCTATCTAACCCTTTTGATTTTGCATTTCCCACACCAATAATATTAATTTGATTTTCTATATATTCAGCCACAACTACCTTCACAGATGTTGTACCGACATCAAGACTCACATGTATTCCTGTTTTTGCCATGAAAGGTGTTCCCTCCTACTTTTATAACAGAGTCTTCCTCTATTATTGCATAATATCACACACCATTCTATCATAAAATGGGGTATGAAATAAAGATTATTCCTTTATTAATTCTTTTTTTTCAATTTTTCAACTTAAATAGTTTATTTATTAAACTGACTTCTAGTTATTGACACCACTTTGCCCAGTTGTTTCATTACTATTACTAAAACCGTCAATATTGACCTCAGACTCTTTTGTCTCTTCAAATGGATAAGAAAAAATACCATTTGCTCCAGCTTCCATATCAATGATTCCTTTATTCGACATTTCTTTCGCAATTTTAGAATAAAATGGCATTTTACTAGCAACTGTATTTGATAACGCAATAATTTGGTTACCATCACGCAAAGTCATTTTGATTTTATAAGGATTTTTTTTATTACTTAACGATTCGACCTGAGAGATATTTTTTTGAGTAGTTTGATCAAATTGATTATAGGCTTTAACAAATTCTTTCAATGCTTGATTTTTTTCAAAATTAGTGAAAATGGGTAATTCTTTTTTTGCAGAAGAAGCTTTTTGCTTTAATACTATCCCATTTGCTAATATTTCATAATAATCATCTTTCTCTTTTAAGTAGCCAATAGTTGGATACTCTTCAACAGACACTTGAAAAGAGGTTAGTCCTGATAAATTAATAGCGACTGCTTTAATTCGCTGATCTTTTGACAAAATATTATTTTCTAAGACATTTCGCTTAAAGTATTGTGGCCAAATAGAAGATCCAATTTTAATATCAGATTCTTTTAATATAGCAGATTCAGATCCATTGTTGACGCCAACAAAAGTAACCTTTTGAACCTTGCTCAGAGGTGATATAAAATATAAATTAATAAAAACAGCTAAAGTTAAAATCCCTAAAAACCAAGTTAATTTTTGATTTACTTTTTTATGTACAGAATCAGTATCTTTTATTTTTTTTTGTTTCATAAGATTACTTTTATCGGCGTACTCTTTTGTTTCACTGATATTTTGTAATTCACTATCACCATTATTTTTCAGCTTTTTATCCAAAAATCCTACCCCCTTTAATCCATCACACGAGTGACTTTATTAAATTGTATAACCGATCATTAGCATCTGGAATCCCTTCAGCTTTTGATGCTTTCGCCATATCCAAGCGAAGTTCTTCATTTAACATGATTTGATCGATTTCATCGATAAGTTGTTTGGAAGTCAATGTGCCATCTGCCAGTAAAACTGAAGCACCACGTTTAACAAGGCTTTGTGCATTTTTAGTTTGATGGTCATTGGTTACATTAGGGCTCGGAATCATAATTGATGGTAAACCTAGTGATGTGATTTCTGCTAATGATGTTGCACCAGCCCGTCCAATGACTAAATCAACATTGCTTAAAACTTGTTCCATATGATTAATATATGGAACTACTTTAACACTGTTACTAGACTCATTATTCCACACTTTTTCTACATCTGGATAATAAATTTTTCCAGATGCATAAAGTACTTGATAAGGTTTGGTTTGAAACGATTTGAGACTTTCTAAAACCACTCTATTGATCGTTTGCGCACCACGACTACCACCAAAAATTAACACAGTTGGTATTTTCGGATTTAAGCCGAATTCTTTTAAAATATCTGATTTTTTAATTCCAACAACTTCTTGACCTCGTGGGTTACCAACTAAAACAACTTTATCTTCAGGAAAATCCTTCGTTACATCTGGAAAACAGATACCAATTTTATCAACATAACGAGCTAAAAATTTATTAGTCATACCAGCGACACTATTTTGTTCATGGATAATAGTTGGAATTCCTAATTTATGAGCAGCATACACAACTGCTCCACAAACATAGCCACCTGTCCCAATAACAATATCCGGTTGAAAATCTTTAATAATTTTTTTTGACTCACTAATACTTCTAAGAAACAGATAGACAGTCTTCATATTATCTAAAGATAGTGAACGTTTAAATCCTTGAATCTCGATGGTCTTAAAAGAAATATTTTGTTCAGGAACAATACTACTTTCTAAACCTTTTTTTGTTCCCACATACAAAAATTCTGCATTAGGATTAATTTGCCTAATATGTTTAATTAAAGAAACGGCGGGGTAAATATGACCACCTGTTCCGCCACCAGAAACTAATATTTTCATTTGGTTAACCTACCTACGTATTCTTGAACTTCTGAAACAAAACAATCGCCACGTTCTTCAAATGTTTTATACTGATCCCAACTTGCACAAGCAGGAGAAAGTAAGATGTTATCATTCTCACTTGCTAAACGCATTGCTTGTGATACGGCTTCTTGCATTGTATCAACTAAGATAATCTCAGTAATCCCTGCCTCTTGACATGTTTTTTGTAATTTATGTTTCGTTTCTCCTGTTAGTACTACTGCTTTTAAGCCTCTTAAATATGGCAATAAATCATCGAAGTCATTACCACGGTCTAAACCTCCAGCAATTAATACTAATTCTTGATTATTAAATCCACTTAAAGCCTTCTCTGTTGCCAACATATTGGTCGCCTTAGAATCATTGTACACTTTTTTACCATCAAATACGCCTATGAATTCAGTACGATGTTTTACGCCAGAAAATTGGCATAAAGCCACACGAATAGCGTCAGTCGGTGTCCCTAATAATTTTGCTACAGCAATTGCTGCTAAAGCATTTTCGACATTATGCATACCTGGAACACCTAAATCAGCCACATCCATGATATAGTCCTCTTTAAAATAGAGTTTTTTATCCAATAAGTAAGCTCCCTCAACAGTTAGTCCGTTCGTACAAAACGGAACAACTGTTGCTTCTGTCTTCTTAGCTAATTGTCGGATTTCATCTTGATTATAATTTAAAATCAAAAAGTTATCAGCTGTCATATTTTTTTGTAAGCGCCACTTTGCTGCCACATAATCTTCACGAGTCCCATGATAGTCGATATGAGCTTCAAATAAGTTCGTAATCACAGCAATTGTTGGTTTAAAATCAATCGTTCCTAAAAGTTGAAAGCTCGATAGTTCAGTCACCATAACATCTGCAGTAGTTGCTTTAGTTGCAACATCACTAGCAGGAAAACCAATATTACCAGCTAAAAGTGCTTTTCCCTTTGTTCGATGGTAATTTAAAATATTCGCAATCATCGTTGTTGTTGTGGTTTTACCATTTGTTCCTGTAATACCAATAATTGGTGCCTCGCTCACGTCATATGCCAGTTCAATTTCAGTAATAACAGGAATTGATTTAGTTTTGGCTTGTTGTAAGATAGGATTGGTATAAGGAATACCAGGATTTTTTACAATTAATGAAAATCCTTCGTCTAATAAATCAGTTGGATGACTACCTGTGATTACAGTCATACCCAATTCTAACAATTCCTGAGCCGCAGGATTTTCTTCTAATTTTTTGGCATCATTAACCGTGACAAAAGCACCCAGTTCAAATAATAATTTTGCCGCAGCAACACCACTTTTGGCTAAACCCAACACTAATATTTTTGTATTTTGATACTTACTAACTTTTTTCATACGATAGGACCCCTTTTACAAATATAAAATGGCTAAAGTCAAACCTGACATCACCAAAGACACTAACCAAAATACCACATCAATTTTCCATTCAGACCAACCACTTAATTCAAAATGATGATGAATTGGCGACATTTTAAAAATTCTTTTTTTTCTTAATTTAAATGAACCTACCTGAAGCATCACACTGGCTGTTTCAATAACATAAACTAAACCAATTAATAATAATGTCCAAGCTTGTCCAAGTAAAATTGAAATTGCAGCTAACATGCCACCGAGAGCTAATGAACCTACGTCACCCATAAAAATTTTAGCTGGCTTTTTATTATAAACTAGAAAGCCTAATAATGAGCCTGCAGTTGCCAAACAAATTAACATGATATCCGTTTGTTGCTGATTATGGGCGATAATCGCATATGTTAAGAATGAAATAGTTCCTAAGCCAGATACAAGACCATCAATTCCATCTGTTAGATTAACAGCATTTGAAAAACCAACTAACCAAAAGACTACAAACAAACCATAAAGAATGCCAATATGAACGTCACCAATCAATGGAATATATAAAACATCACTAATTCCTTGCACTTTAATTACACCATATACTATAATCCCCCCAACAATTTGACCAATTAGTTTTTGTAAGGAGTTTAAACCCATATTGCGCTTTTTAAACACTTTAATAAAATCATCAAGAAATCCTAATAATCCATATAAAAATAGAATAAATAAAACAACCCAAAAAGATGGAGTTAACGCTTTTTGCCAAATTCCAACAATTAGTGAGGCTAAAATAATGCTTCCAAGAAAAACCAATCCACCCATAGTTGGTGTTCCTGTTTTAGCTAAATGTGCTTCAGGTCCTTCTTCTCGAATGGCTTGCCCCATTTTCTTTGCTTTAAAAAAACCAATAAATAGAGGCATGACCATTAAAACAAAGGCAAAACCTAATGATATTGGGATTAACGATTGTGCTGCTGACATATATAAACTCTCCTAACATTACTTATCATTTATTTCTTGTGTGCCTCCAGCATCAACTTTAAATGCATGCTTTAAAACACTATTGGATACCTCCGAAATCATTTTAGGAGCATCTCCTACTTTCGGTTGTTTCATTGTAACATACATAATATATTCAGGGTTTTCAGTTGGCGCAATTTGCACAACAGAATACAAATAGTCTGTTGGACCTGTTAGTAATTTACCCTCGTCAAAGATTTGCGCTGTACCAGTTTTTGCTGAGACGTTAATTCCCTCGATATTATAGATATCATAACCAGTTCCATAAATTGGATCTTCAACAACATCTTTCATATAATCTAAAACTTTATCGGCTGTCTCTGCTTTGATTGGCTGACCAACAACTTTAGGACCATATGTTTTTTTATCTTCACCATCATTTGAACTAATTTCTTTAATATACTGTGGTTGAAGCATTTTTCCTTTATTTGCAATTGCAGTATACCCTTGCATCATTTGAAAACTTGTCACCCCAATTGCTTGTCCAAATGATGTCATTGCAGTATCAACTACAGAAGAATCACTAATATTTCCAGAAACTTCATAGGGTAAACCTGATTTTGTCGACTTACCAAAGCCAAAACGTTGTAAATAATCTTGCCATGTCGTTTTCATTTTTTGTTCTAAGTGGACCATCCCCACATTACTAGACCAAGCTAAAGCTTGACGGTAAGTTAATGGTCCCTTACCAACGCCACCATTCCAATCACTAATCGTCCGGTCTGCTACTTGAATTTGTCCGGAATTAAACGTTTCATTTTCATTTAAATTATTAGAATCAATTGCTGAAGCGACTGTGAAAATTTTCATCGTTGATCCAGGTTCAAATGCAGATTGAACAAGTAAATTTTCCCAAACTGGGGTTGGTTTTCCTTCTTCTTCATATAAACCTTCCAATGTCTGAGGATCAAAAGTTGGTCTTTGTGAAGCTGCTAAAATTTCACCATTTTTAGCACTCATTAAGACAGCTGTCATACTGACAGGTTCGGCTTTTTTGAAGACCTCATCCATTGCATCTTCCATTCTCACCTGTAAATTAGTATCTAATGTTGTATAAATATTTTTTCCATCAATCGATTTTTTATCCACAACTGCTGTTCCAGGTAGTTCATTACCTTTACTATCTTTTTGAAAATATTTATGACCATCTGTCCCCTTTAAAACATCGTCATATGCATTTTCAATTCCCATACCCTTTTTTCCACTTATTTCTGTATCAGCACCGTCTTCTTTAATAGGTGCAGCGTAGCCGACTAAGTAAGAGGCAAAACGTCCATTAGGATACATCCGATCTGGGTGTTCAGTAAAGTAAATACCTGTAATACCATCAGATTCTAAAGCTTTTTCAATATTATTTTTGGTTTCTAACGACAGATTTTTTCCTTTAGACCCAAACTCTACATGTGTAATTTCTTTACCTTTATCATTTTTTTTAGGCTCTAATTGTTTTAGGACTGTTTCTTTTTCGACTCCTGCATACTTATTCAAAATATCAGCAATTTTTTGTTTGTCTTTATCATGAACAAATAATTCTTTTCCACCAAGTCCAATATAGTCTTTACCTAGTTCAGCATATAACGAATAAGAAGTAGCATCTTCAGCAATAGCTATACCATTTCGATCAAAAATGGTACCCCTTTTTGCTTTAATAACGCTACTCCCTTGATACAAACTCTGACGTTCTTTATCTAAACTAGTTGACCCTACTCTACCTACCGTAATGATATACATAAACCTTAATGTAAATAGACTAAAAACAAATATTGCCGTGTAACACAAAATAACTCCAACTTTTTTTCGATTTCGAGCAGGAGTTAAGTTTTTAGATTGTATTTTTTTATTTAGTTGAATAAAGAATTTTTTAATTTTATTAATCATTATCGAATCGTCCTTATATTATCTTCGTGTAATTTAATACCCGCGTCATTTGCGATCCCTTTTACTCTATCTTGTCTTAGCAATTCGTTACGTTCCTGTTCTAGTCGATTAATATCTTTTTTGGCTTGAACAGTGTCTTGTTGCATTGTCGTAATCGCTTCTTCTTCACGATTAATTGCTGTGGTTAGTTTAATCGTTGCGACTGATAAACATAAAAGTGTCACTATGAAACTAATAAACACAACTTTTTCTAGCAAACTCACTTTTTTTAATTTACTCGTTGGTACCATTTCCGGCAGTGGTGCTAACATTAATTTATCTTTAGCGGATGGTTTAGGAGGTTCATATTCTTCTAAATAAAATTTTTCTCTATTAGGAACAGACATTCTAGACCATCCTTTCTGAAGTTATTTTTTCAGCAATCCGTAACTTAGCACTGCGTGACCGATTATTTTCAGCTAACTCAGCTTCAGAAGCTAAAATCGGTTTACGGTTAACCAATTTTAAGATTGGCTGATATTCATCGGGAATAATAGGTAATCCAGGTGGTAAATCAGGATGAGCTTGGCTGTATTCTTTAAAAATATTTTTGACTATTTTATCTTCTAAAGAGTGGAACGTTATCACACTTAAACGTCCATCAGCATTTAGTAGGTCAATAGCCTGTTCAAGTGATTCATTAATCACATCGAGTTCACTATTAACTTCAATCCGAATGGCTTGAAAAATTCTTTTTGCGGGATGTCCACCTTTTCTTCTAGCAGGTGCCGGAATCGCTTCTTTAATAATCTCTACCAACTGTCCAGTGGTTTCAATCGGCTCAGTTTCTCTCTTTTTTTCAATCAATCGTGCAATTTGTTTAGAAAATTTTTCTTCACCATATCGATAAAATATTTTAACTAATTTATGATAGTCATAATCATTAACGACATCTCTCGCAGTTAGTGGTGCGGTTTGATCCATACGCATATCTAAAGGCGCATCTTGATGATAACTAAATCCTCGTTCCGCTTCATCTAATTGTGGCGATGATACACCTAAATCATATAAGATACCATCAACATGATGGACGTCGTATTTTAATAATTCTACTTGTAAGTATCTAAAATTTGCTGGAATAAATGTCACCATATCTTTTTCAATATATGATGCCAATTTAACTTTGGCATGTTTGATAGCCTCTGAGTCTTGGTCAAATGCATACAAATGCCCTTCCTCATTTAACTGAGAAAGTAAATAATCACTATGTCCCGCTCCACCTAATGTACAATCCACATATGTTCCATTAGGTTTAATGGCCAAGCCATCGACGGTTTCTTTTAATAAAACGGTTGTATGCTTAAATACTTCTGCCATAACATTCTCACTCTCTAGCTATTTTTAAAATCCAAAATCAATCATACTTTCGGCAATAGCATCAAAATTTTCTTCTGCCTCTACCGAAAAAGCCATCCAACGTTCTTCAGACCATAATTCAATGCGATTAGCCACACCGATAACACGACACTCTTTGGTTAATTTGGCATATTCTCTTAAATTACTTGGAATAATAATCCGTCCATTCTTATCTAGTTCACACTCTGCAGCTGCAGAATAAAAAAAACGGACAAATGTTCTAGCTTCTTTTTTTGATAATGGCATTTCTTGTATTTTTTTTTCTAAAGTGGTCCATTCTTCTAAAGGGTAACCAAATAGACAGCCATCCATTCCTCTAGTTAAAATAAAACGTTGACCTAAATCTTCACGTAATTTAACTGGAATAATAAGACGTCCTTTCGAGTCTATGTTATGCTGAAATTCTCCCATAAACATTAAACGTCACCTCAATCCACCACTCAATAAGAATAGTCTACCACATTCCCCCACATTCTACCACATTATCTAGTAGTTTTTTTCGTTAAAAGATTGTTTAATAAATAGAATTATCAATTCATAAATCAACAAAAATAATTATTTCAATGCCAAAATAATACTAACAATCATCAGTACTAAGTATAAGAAAAAACTAATTAAAAAGGTAATACGCCAAAACATCTTTAAAAATTTTTTAAGATTGAGCTCTTTGAATTGGTATACTTGAAAAACTCCAACTAACATGGCAATTAATAATAACATTAAAGTCACATAAGGAAAAAAGCTTTCATCTAAAGAATTTAACGAAATATAATGGACACTGAGTAACAAAAATGGTGTCACTAAATCCGGTGTCCGAATACCATATTTTCTCTCTATTTGATATTTTTTACCAAAATGTTTAAACAATATAAACAAAGCTATGGGTATAATATACCAAAGTAATGTGAATTCACTAATTGTCTTCATAATTTTAATAATTCCTTTCAATCACTACCATAAAGCATATGATTAATAAAGCTTTTCTGTTATTATTATATGATAGTTTATCTTTCTCTTCAATTTTTTTCTGAAAATGCTTAGTAATTCTTTAAAAATAGTCTAGAGACTTGAATTTATGTAACAATTTATTGTAAACTGGCTTTAACAAAAGTAAGAAGGACGTGTTATTATTATGGATAAACAACCAAGTACTTTTAGCAAAATCACAAAAGTTGTTGTTTGGATTATGTTGTTAGCAATAATTGGCGGAGCTGTTTTCACTGTTTTAGGACCATTCGGTTAAAATTATAACTTAAAAAGCAATCAGTAACTTTGTGCCTAACTTTAGATACAAAGTTACTGATTGCTTTTTTAATCATGCGCTAATTTTAATAACTCTTTTGCATGCTGTAAGGTTAAAGAAGTCACTTCACTTCCCGCTAACATACGTGCAATTTCTTTTACTCTACCATCATTATTCAATTCTCTAACATGCGTTTCTGTTCGGTCATCAACCACACGCTTTTCAATAAAATACTGTGTGTCAGCTTCGGCAGCGACTTGTGGTAAGTGAGTAATACATAGAACTTGTGAATTTTCACCAATTTGATGAATTTTTTCTGCAATTGACTGTGCGACACGACCACTAACTCCAGTATCAACTTCATCAAAGATAATACTCGTAATTGCTTGAGTTTGAGAAAAAATTGTCTTAAGTGCTAACATCAATCGGGACAGTTCACCTCCAGATGCAACTTTAGCTAAGGGTTTTAATGCTTCTCCAATATTGGTTGAAATATAAAATTCAATTTTATCTTGCCCTAAGCGAGTAAACTTTGGAGTTGTCAGTTGAAAGTGTACTTTAAATTGTGTGTTTTCCATATATAAACCTTTTAATTGCTCCAAAATTGCTTTTTCTAAGCGCTGAGCGACTTTTTTTCGTTCATTGGTTAATTTATCAGCGGCTACAGTTAATTCGCCAAATAAATGTTCTTTTAACTGAAATAATTCGTCTAGCTGTATTGTGTCAGTAGTCGTCAACTCAAGTTCTTGTTTAATACTATCAAAATAAGCTAAAATATCGGTAATTTGTTCCCCATATTTACGTTTCAACTGACGAATAGTATCTAATCTTGTTTCAACTTCATCTAATCTGCCATCATCCATCTCTAACACATCTAAATGACTAGATAGTCTACCAGCTGCTTCCTGCAGTAAATAATACGCATTACGGACTAATTCAGTTGTTTCAGCATAGTCTGTATCTAGTGATTCGATTTGTTCGAGATTTGTCATGACACGACCAACTAAATCAAGCGTTTGCGCACCTTCACCTTCTAGAGCATCATAGCTACTACTAAGGGTCTGCACAATTTTTTGGTAATTCATCAGTTTACTACGTTCTTCCAGTAAGCGTGTATCTTCATCAACCTCAAGATTGGCCGTCCCTATCTCATCAAATTGAAACTGTAGCATGTCCATACGTTGCGCAAACTCTTTTTCATGAGTCTGATAGGAATCAATCTGTTGACTAACATGCATATATTGTTGATAGAGATCCTGATAATTTGCCAATAATGGTTGTAACATTGACTTATCAAAATCATCCAGTAGTCCTAAATGCTGCGTGGCATCCATCAATTCTTGATGCTCGTTTTGACCATGAATATCAACTAAACGGTGCCCTACTTCACGTAGAATCTTCGTATTGACGAGTTGACCATTGATTCGGCAAATATTACGACCAGTTCTAAAAATTTCACGTTGTAAAATTAGTAATTCGTCCGGCATGTCGACACCAATTTCTGTGAGATATGCTTTAATAGGCAATTGGTTTTCAACATAAAATGCTCCTTCAATTCGGCACCGTTCCGTCCCATCGCGAATAAAATCACTGGAGCCACGACCACCTACCAATAATCCCATGGCATCGATAATAATTGATTTACCAGCACCAGTTTCACCTGTTAGGACGGTCATACCACCCTTAAATTGAATCGTTAAACTTGAAATAATTGCAAAGTCCTGTACAGATAATTCCTGAATCATACCTTTCACCTACTTTAATTAATGTGATTAGTCGTCTTATTTTGATGAGTGAGCTGCAGATGAGCTGAATTAACTACCTCTTCCGGTGTTTGCTCAAAGCGGTACATTCCGATAGCTGAGACAGGTTTTAAGTAAGCTAAAAATTCAATGTTACCATCTCCACCTGTGATTGGTGAATAATCTAATGCAACAATGTCATACCCAAATGACGTCATAAAACCTAGAACCTGCTGTAAAACAGCCAAATGAATTTTTTTATCGCGAATGATTCCTTTCTTACCTACTTGCTCACGTCCAGCTTCAAATTGTGGTTTAATTAACGCAACAACCTCGCCATCAGATGCCAAGATGTCTTTTAAAGCTGGTAAAATTAATTTTAATGAAATAAAAGATACATCAATAGAAGCAATCATCGGTTGCCCTAATTTAAAATCATCGCGCTTAGCATAACGAAAATTCGTTTTTTCCATCACTTCAACACGAGGATCTTGTCGGAGCTTCCAAGCTAATTGATTAGACCCTACGTCTAGTGCATAACTCATTTTTGCACCATTTTGTAAAGCACAGTCTGTAAACCCTCCAGTTGATGACCCTATATCAAGTAAAATTTTATTAGTAAAATCAATACCAAAAGCTTTAATGGCTTTTTCCAACTTTAAGCCACCTCTTGAGACATAAGGTAATGTGTGTCCTTTGATTTTTAACTCAGTATTTTGAGGTATCTTTTCACCAGGCTTGTCATAACGTAGATTATTCATATCATAAACCAATCCTGCCATAATCGCACGCTTGGCCTGTTCTCGTGTTTCTGTTAATCCTTGTTGCGTAACTAGCACATCAATACGTTCTTTTTTTATTTTTTCACTCATTTATCTATTACCATCAATTCTTCTAATATCATTTCTAAAATCGTTTGCTGAGTTATACCCATTAGTTTTTTTGCCTCTTGCAAAGAACCCTGTGCAAGAGTACAAGTTTGTTGAAAAGAGTGTTCTGCACCTTCTAATCCTAATAAAGATACGTAAGTACTCTTATTTAACTTCGCATCTGCACCAATTTTTTTGCCAATTACTGTCTCGTCACCAATCACATCAAGCAAATCATCACGAATTTGAAAAGCAATTCCAACTGCTTCGGCAAAAACTTTCAAGTGTTCCTTGACAGCAACTGGTGCACTTCCTAGTTGGCTACCAGCAGAAACTGCAAATTCGATTAACGCACCTGTTTTACGACCGTGCATTTGCTTTAATTCAGATAAACTAATCTTTTTATTTTCATTTGAGATATCTAGCATTTGTCCTGCTATCATTCCATGAGTTCCACTCGCTTTTGCTAAATCACCCAATAACTGATTTTTTATATCAGCAGTTAAATCACTCTTCGCAACTAGATGGAAAGCTTCAGTTAATAGACCATCCCCTGCAAGAATTGCCGTTGCCTCACCAAATACTTTATGATTAGTCGGTTTACCTCGACGTAATGAATCATCATCCATAGCTGGTAGATCATCATGAATTAAAGAATAGCAGTGAACCATTTCTAAAGCAGAAGCAACTTGATACGCACCATTTTTTAGAGGTTCGCCCAAAAAATCAATTGTTGCTAATAACAATAATGGGCGAAATCGTTTACCGCCTGCTTGAATTGAGTAAACCATAGACTCTAACAAGTTTTTTTCTGTTGTTGTTTCTGTTAAAAAGTGAATCATAGTATCATCAATTCGTGGAACTTGTTGTTTTGAAAATTCTCTAAAAGTCATCACCTAGGCTCCTTCAGTGTCAAAATTTACTTCTTCACCATCAGTTGTCATCATTTTAGTTAAAGTTGTTTCAGCCTCACTTAGGGTCTTTTGACATAGTTGACTCAACTCAATACCTTCTTTAAACTGAGCTAATGCTTCTTCTAATGGTACATCACCCGTTTCAAGGCGTTGAACAATTTTTTCCAATTCCCCTAAAGATTCTTCAAAGGTCTTTTTTTTATTTGCCATTTAGTCATTCATCTCTTTCTCTTCAATTTTATTTACTTTGGCAATAACCTCACCATCACTCATTACTACACGAATATCACTATCTTTCGCTATCTGAGTTACACTAGAGATTACTTGCTCATCAAATACAACATATGAATATCCACGCTTCATGGTTCTTAACGGACTTAATATATCTAATTGATTAATTAAATCAGTAAATCGCTCACGTTGTGACACAATATAAGTTGTCATCGCTGATCGTAATCGTTCATCTAAATACGTATTAGTTTGTATTAATTGTTGAATACGATTCTGTGGCGTATACCGCCATAATCTCTGGGTTAACTGGTTAAATACTTGTGTCTCTTGCTTAACTTGTTGTGCAAGTTGTTTGTCCATACGTGTCACTAATTCATCTACTTTTAAAGCATATGGCTCATATAAGCGTTGTGGCTGTTTAAAGACAAAAGAAGAATGCACTCGATCAAGACGATGTTGTTGTACTTGCATCAAGCGTTTAAATGCTTGATACAAGCGCATTTTCTTATCATGAATTTTGACTAATTCGTCTGATAATACTGGTACAGCTAATTCGGCCGCTGCAGTTGGAGTAGCAGCTCGCACATCAGCCACCAAATCGGCTAATGTGACATCTGTTTCATGACCAACAGAAGAAATAATTGGCGTTTTTGCTTCAAAAATTGCGCGGACAACAGCTTCTTCGTTAAAGGGCCATAAGTCTTCAATCGAACCCCCACCACGACCGACAATCATTGTATCAAAATCTCGACTATCCGCTTGCTTAATTTGTCTCACGATATCTGCTGCTGCCTTATCTCCTTGAACAACAGTCGGAAATAATACAAGCTGCACAATTGGATAGCGTCTTTGAATAGTGGTAATGATATCTCTAATAACAGCACCACTTGCACTTGTGATTACAGCAATACGCTTAGGATAATTTGGTAATAATTGCTTGAAATCAGCTTTAAATAAACCTTCAGCAGTCAGCGCTTCTTTCCGTTGTTCAAGAGCTTGATAAAGTGCTCCTTTGCCATCAGGTTCCATATGTTCCACATAAATTTGATAATTACCGCTCGCTTCATATAAAGAAATACGACCAACCACTAAAACCTTCATACCTTCTTCAGGTTTGAATTTTAATTGAGACATTGCTGATTTAAACATCACTGCAGATATTTTAGCTCGATCATCCTTTAGGCTAAAATATTGATGTGAATTTGCTCTAAACCGAAAATTAGATATTTCTCCTGTTAGAAAAACACGTTCAAGATAAGGGTCAGCGTCAAATTTTCGTTTCAGGTACTTCGTTAACGCAGTAACTGTTAAATAATCTTTTTGTTCCATGTTACTCACCTTCTAAATGTGCTAGCCTGCCATTAGCCATTGTCTGTTCCATTAACATAGTAATTGTCATCGGACCTACGCCACCAGGAACAGGCGTAATAAAACTAGCAACGGGTTCCACAGAAGCAAAATCAACATCACCGACTAACTTACCAGACTCATTACGATTCATTCCTACATCAATTACAATAGCTCCTGGTTTAACGTAATCAGCTGTAATTAGCTCACCTCTACCAATCGCCACAACTAAAATATCAGCTGTCTGCGTTAATTCTTGTAAATTCTTCGTTCGAGAATGTGTTAAGGTGACGGTACCATGTTCCATTAACATCAATTGAGCCATTGGTTTACCTACAATATTACTCCGACCAACCACAACAACTTGTTTTCCTTCTATTTTAATATCATATGCTTTTAATAATGTTATGATACCGTATGGTGTACAAGCGATTTTATCTGGTTTACCAATAAATAATTTTCCCATATTTAAAGGATGAAAACCATCCACATCTTTTTTAGCATCAATTGCTAACAAAACTTTTTCTTCATCAATATGTTCAGGCAATGGTAATTGAACTAGAATCCCATCAATTGCTTGATCAAGATTATATGTTTGCACTTGTTCTAACAACTCAGCCTCAGTTGTTTCCTTGGGTAGTCTTTTAACGATAGAATGAAATCCTATTTTCGCTACAGCTTTTTCTTTATTTTTTACATAAACATGACTTGCTGGGTCATCTCCAACTAAAATAACGGCTAACGTTGGTAACCGCAACCCTTTAGCCCGCCAGTTATTCACTTCTGTAGCTAATTTATCTTGTAATTGGTCAGCTAATTGCCGACCATTCATAATGATTGCCATTCTAAAACCCCTCCATTTAAAATATCATGCTATTATTCTATCATATTCTAATCTAACTTACCTTCTAGATAAATAAAAATCGTGCACACCACTGCGGCATACACGATTCGACATTATTTTTCTTCTGCCTCTAACATAACAGCAGATAGGACTCCATTCACAAAACGACGTGACTCATCATCACTAAACTCTTTTGTTAACTCGAGAGCTTCATTTAATGAAACTTTAGCTGGTAATTCATCCAAATAAAGCATTTCATAAACGGCTAAACGTAAAATTGATAAATCAGTTCGCGCAATTCGATTAATTTTCCACTTTTTCAAGTGTTTCGTAATCGTTGCATCGATGATTTCTTCTTGCTCTGACACACCTAAAACGACCTGAGTCAAATAGGCTGGCACATCTTGTTCATCAGTCATTTGTCTAGGATAAAGCTCTAAAGCACGCTCAATAGCTAACTCTGCAGTTAACTCCTCATCGAACAACTGAATAAAAATACTTTGAAACGCTAACTGTCTTAATTGATGTCTTGTAAAATCCAATTTTATTCTTCCTCGTCTTCCGAACCAAATAACTCATCTAAATCAGGCAATATTGTTTTTTCAGGAATGATACCGACTACGTGTACATTCACTTCAGACAACTCTAAATCTGTCATGTAAAGAACTTGTTGCTTCACTTTTTCTTGCATATCAATAGCCACTTTAGGTACCGATACGCCATAATTCAAATAGCAGTATAAATCAATCATAATATTACCATTTTCATTGCGTAAAGTAACACCTTTATCATGAACGGAACCACCAAATAACTCAGTCACATTAGACGCTAAATTACCACGCATTGTGTAAACACCTTTTACTTTTGACGCAGCAATACCGACGATGACTTCCAGTACTTCAGGAGCTACTACAATATCTCCTTGTACCTCTTGATTTTCATTATTCAATACTAAATTTTTATTTTCAGCCATGTGTCATCCTCCTTAACTTTTTTTGAGAGACATATGAACGCCTAACAGATTGTATCTCTTTGTCTTCTATCTTACCTTGATATGAAAAATTAGTCCATTCTTATATTCTATAAAATAATAAGCTCTTTTGGTGAATGTGTCAATCGTTCTACGCCATTTTTTGTAACTAACATATCATCTTCAATTCGAACGCCACCAATTCCGGGTAAATAAATCCCTGGTTCGTTGGTTATAACATTTCCAGGAACAAATGCTTTTTCAGCAACCTTCGACACATTTGGTCCTTCGTGAATCTCTAAACCAATACCATGACCTGTCGAATGTCCAAATGCTTCACCATAACCATGTTCCGAAATGTAATCACGAGCAACAGCATCCAACTCAATACCTGTCATGCCAGCTTGAGCTACTTCTAAAACTTTTTCTTGAGCACCAAGAACGATTTGATAAATATCTTTCAATTGGCTATTACGTGGTTCGCCTAGTGAAATTGTCCGTGTCATATCAGATACATAGCCGTTGTAGTAACATCCAAAATCAATTGTAATAAAGTCACCTTGCTCGATGATTTTATCACTAGCCACTCCGTGAGGCATTGCTGAGCGTAAACCACTAGCAACAATTGTCTCAAACGACACACCACTAGCACCTTTTGAACGCATAAAGAAGTCTAATTCATTAGCAACCTGTATTTCAGTTAGACCAGGTTTGATATAAGTTAAAATATGTTCAAATGCTTGATCAGCAATATGGCAAGCATCTTTAATGATCGCAATTTCATCAGCATCTTTAACTTCACGTAACTCTTCAATCATTCCAGAAATTGGTATTAAATCTTGCTCCATTAACGTTTCTAGCTCAACAAATTGTTTGAATGTCACATTAGTTTCTTCAAAAGCAACATTAGCGACACCAGAAATATCAACTAATTCTGATACTTTATCTAGAATAGGTCCAACATTTTTTTCAATTGTGTAACCTTCACATTGTGTTGCTGCTTGCTCAGTATAACGAAAATCCGTAATAAAATACGCTTCTTCGAGTGTAATCAAAGCCATCCCTGTCGTTCCAGTAAATCCTGTTAAATACCGTAAATTATATGGGTTAGTAATAATAAATGCTTCAAGAGAGTTTTTTTCATTTTTGTTCGCAAATTTTCAACACGTTTTAACATACTTAACATCCTTCTTTCCAATGACATTTTACACTTGCATCTATTATAACAAAGTGAGAATCTAAATTAAACACTAAAAAAAGCAATCCATCATAACTAGCCAACTGATTTAACCAGCACAAAGCAAATCGCAGAATATATAATAGAAGAAAGTTATTTATAACATAGTCTTTATCAAAATTTATAGGTGTCTCAAAGCCAGAACATACCCACGTTTTCTTTCTTTACAAATCAAAACAGTTCCTAAATTCACTTAATTATGTGCTAATCCACTAAAAAATAATCCTTATGTATATCACTGAACATTCATTTTAATTACTCAAAATTTAACAATTAGGCAAACAATAAAAATTATTTAAATAAAAAAAATTATTCAGGTTTAGACGTATATTCTAATTAGTATGTCAGAATTAACAAACATACTCCTAACATTTTGCCCTCTAGTAATTACACTAACTAGAGGGTTATTTTTTTAGTTATCACCAATAAGTACACTCATTAAGTTACTAGATAACAGAACCGTATTATTCATTATTTTGGTTGTTTGTTTTTCACATCCAAAAGCAAAAATGTTAAAACATATTAGATATAAGAATAATAAAGTTTTCCTAATACAAACCCCACCTTTGTAAAATTCCGTTCATTTTATCATAGTTATTTAACTCTTAGGCTAACATAATGCCAATTAAAAGCAACTTTAAAAAAATACATGTTTAAGTTCATCATTATGAATTATATTACTCACTATGATGAACTTAGATAAAAACTTTAATAATAGATTAATTCCTCAATAAATCGACTTCACTATTAGTCCTCAATTAGTGAACTAAATCATCAAAATAATCAATTAAATAAATAGCTGAATTTTTTCTAAATTGGTTTCTCATCACTCACAGTATCAAGTGCCTCTTTCAACATATTACTTGCTTCTTTTAACTGTTTCACGCTATATAGTGTGCTAAAAACACCTAAAACTCCAATAAAACTCCAAACCCAATCGCGTCTATAAATTGAAAATAAAGTAGCTACAATAAAGACAACAACCAAAACGTACATTACTTTAATATATAATTTCATCCTTCTTAAAAGCATAATTAATATCACCTATTTCTTTAAATGGTTCTGTTGCAAAGTTTAAAATTAGAACTAATTTTTACTTCTTACGTGAGTTTTATGCAGGAATACCTAGTAGTTGATTGATTTCGTGAATCACTGAAAAGCCGAAGAGATTTCCGTCTCTTTGGCTAGTTTTGTACAGTGCATGTATTGCTTCAATTCCTTTAATCGTGGAGGAGGCAGTCCTTATGGACTGATATAATGTATGTCTCTTCTTAACCGGTCGATGGTCTTGTTCAATGATATTATTTAAATATTTACTTGTTCGATGAGTCGTTCTATCAAATAAACCTTCTAGCTTAAGTCGATTAAACGCGCTCCTTAGTGAAGGAGCTTTATCAGTCACAAGAACTCTAGGTTCCCCAAATTGTTTGACTAATCTTTTAAAGAAAGCATAGACTGCTTGTTTATCGCGATTCTTTCTCAACCAAGTATCCAAGGTTAAACCCGAAGAGTCGATGGCACGATACAAGTAATGCCATTTTCCTTTTATTTTAATATAAGTTTCATCCATTCGCCAAGAATCGTTAACAGACTGATTTCTTTTTTTCCATAAACCGTAGATAATTTGACTGGATTCTTGTACCCAGCGATAGATAGTTGTGTGGCAAACGTTAATTCCACGGTCGCTCATAATTTTTGAAACTTCCCGATAACTCAATTTATATCTCAAATAATAGACAACGGCTACCGTTATAATGTCTTTTTTGAATTGTTTCCCCTTAAAATGAGTCATTTGAAAGCTCCTAGTTAACTTTTTTTCTTAATTCTACCCTACATCAAGAGAATTGGAAAACTTTGCAACAGAACCATTAATTATAGGAAACAAATTCTAAGATGTAATCAGTGCTAATCATTATCACTAAATGTTTTTCAACAGTACAACCTAATGAAGAGCATTTAAATCAAAACAAAATAAAAAAGCTTAAATTCTTGATTTAAAAAGAATTTAAGCTTTTTTTAAAATCATTATTTAGCTACTGGATAAACAGAAACTTGAGTTTTGTCGCGTCCTTTACGTTCAAAACGTACAACGCCTTCCACTTTAGCATATAATGTATCGTCGCCACCGCGACCTACGTTAGTACCTGGATAAATTTTTGTTCCACGTTGACGGTATAAGATTGAACCACCAGAAACAGTTTGACCGTCAGCACGTTTTGCACCTAAACGTTTTGATTGTGAGTCACGACCGTTAGTTGTTGAACCTCCACCTTTTTTGTGGGCGAATAATTGTAAATTCATTGTTAACATGAGATACACCTCCTCAGTTTTTAGTTACTTGGATAAATTGTGAGTACTCTTTTTCTATTTCATCTAACCCAATAAGCAAACTAGATAATAAGATTTGACTTATTTTCAATTGTTCTTTTGTTATATCTTCTGGCAAAGTTGCAAAAAGATAACCGTCATCAACCTCTACAATTAAATCGAAATTAGCCAATTGACTAATACTATTAACAGTATTGATTGATAGCGCTGAACAAGCAGCACATACAATATCATAGCCACAAGGACCAGAACCAGCATGACCACTCATTTCAAAAGCAACAATTTGGTGTTGCTTATTGTGTGTAAATGCTACATCAATCATGAGCAACTCACCCTTTTAATCAGTTTATTATGCGTTGATCGCATCAATCATAATTTTAGTATATGGTTGACGGTGACCTTGTTTACGATGAGAATCTTTTTTAGGTTTGTATTTGTAAGTAACAACTTTCTTTTGTTTTCCTTGTTTTTCAACAGTTCCTTCAACAGTTGCACCTGCAACGATTGGCGTTCCAACTTTAGTTGTTTCGCCACCTACTAAAATAACTTCATCAAACACAACTTTTTCACCAGCTTCTACGTCTAATTTCTCAACGTAGATTGCTTGACCTACTTCAACTTTAACTTGTTTACCACCAGTTTTAACAATAGCGTACATGTTTGTTCCGCACCTCCTATTCTTTACTTAGACTCGCCGGCATAAGCGACATAACGTACTTAATAACTTAATTCGAGCGGTTGTAGCTGTGGTGCACACAATTACAACATTAACATCTTACCAAATATAGAAAAAAAGGTCAACTACTTTTTAGTTAACCTTTTAATTTATTACTATTCTATTTAGTCTTTTACAACATCAACGAAAAAATTAGTTAATTTTACTTCTTCAAAAAGTTCTGATTTCATCAATTTAGCAACATTTGCAGCCATGTAATGGTTTGCATAAATTTTACCTTCAACAACCCAAGCCTCTGAAATCCCTAATAAACCGTAAACTAAATAGTTAGCAATTAGTTCTTTTGGTAATTTACGCACAGGAATCGGATTAGAGTGCGACACATGTTCTAAAATGTAGTCATATAATTTATCACTAAACAACACGCGGTACATATCCGCATCATGCTCTTTCAATAATGTAATAAAGAACTCAGGCGCTTCTCCAACATATTTAAAGAAATTATCTAATACTAATTGCGGAACATTTTCTTCACCATCAATTGTTGAATAAACAATTACGTGTTGATAGAAATCTTCAATAATTTCTTCCATAATAGTCTCAATAAATGTATCTTTATCTTTGTAGTGTAAATAAAACGTTCCTCGTGTAACACCAGCTTGATTCGTTAAATCTTTGATATTCATCTCACTTAATGTACGCGTTTTTAGTAGCTCTAAAAATGAACCTCTTAATTTTTTGCGCGTCTTAATTACTCTTGGATCTATTTTCCCCATAATATAATCTTCCCCTCAATTCTAATTTTACAGAAAGGTTTCCCAACCCAATCTGTTGAATCTAACATTAAGATTATATACCTAAATTAATTTTTTGTCTACTACATTATCAGAAATAGTTTTTAAAGTTTTATCATAGAAAACTAATTTTTTTATATTTTATAAAAAAAAGCTTGACTATAACAGACTAATTGTTTATTATTATGTTTGTGCTTGAGAGAAACTTAATTTTTAAGTTGTCGCAGTAGCTCAGCCGGATAGAGCATTCGCCTTCTAAGCGAACGGTCGGGGGTTCGAATCCCTCCTGCGACGTTAATAGTAAAAAACCATTCAGAAATTTTCTGAATGGTTTTTTTAATTCACTTTAAAATAAGCACGTGTGTTCATCATCTACATGAACACACGTGCTTATTTTTTACTATTTTGTAATTAGAACACTACCAATTTCTTGAATTGTTTCCTGAGTACCTAAATTAGTTAATTCAATAGTCATATCACTTGTCATATTTGTGACAACAACAATCATATCAAGTCCCTTACCAGCTTCTTGAATGGATTTCAGATCGACTTTCGCTAATTGCGTTGTTTCAGTTACAACTTGTCCTTCTGCAACACATAATTCAAATGGTTTCCCATCTAATTGAACTGTATCAAGCCCCATATGAAGCAACAATTCTAACCCTTCAGGTGTTTTAATCCCTAATGCATGTTTAGTCGGAAAAATGCTCATAATTTCTCCACGAACAGGTGAGTAAATATCATTTGATGATGGTAAAACAGCAAAGCCATCACCCATCATTTTTTGCGAAAATACTTGATCCGCTACTGCACCAATTGGAATAACTCGTCCATTTGATACTGAGAACAACGGTACACGACTCACTTGTTTGTGTTCACTTGGTAATTTTTCTTCTATTATATCTACCGAATTATTGCTAGAGTCTTCAACTAATGATTCTTCCAATGCTACTTGATGTCCAGCTGCAATAAACTCATCAATATTAGTCTTAATATTAGCTACTTTCGGTCCATAAATGACCTGCACACCATTTCCATTAACAACTACCCCAGCTGCACCCGTAGCTTTCAATACTGATTGATTAACTAATTTACCATTTTTTACATTGACACGTAATCGAGTCGCACAATTATCAACGTCTACTAAATTACCATTTCCACCTAATCCTAAAACAATTTGGTAAGATAATTTTTCTTCATCTGTAAAAACTTTTCCATCTTTACTTGCTAAATAGTCTTGCTTCGAATGTAATTTTGTCTCCACATCGTCATCTTCACGTCCTGGTGTTTTAATATCAAACTTTTTAATAAAGAAAGTAAACACAAAATAATAAACAAAAGCATAAATAATACCTACAAAAACAACCGGTATCCAGTTAGTCATTCCTTGTCCAGGTAAAATTCCATATAAAACAAAATCAAGTAAGCCACCAGAGAAAGTGACACCAACACCAACATGTAATAAGTTCATAATCGCAAATGATAACGCAGCTAAAACACAATGCACACCGAAATATAGAAACGGCGATGCAAATAAAAATGAAAATTCCAAAGGTTCAGTAATACCTGTAAATATCGATGTTAATGATGCTGAAAAAAGTAAGCCTTTAGTTTTTTCTTTTTTAGCAGGTTTAGCCTGACGATACATCGCATACGCTGCTGCTGGATAACCAAAAATCATAAAAGGAAACATTCCTGAGAAAAATTTTGCATATTCTGGTCCAATTGGAATACCCGCACCTAATTGTGCAAATAAAATATTTTGTGCCCCTTCTATCGTTTGACCATCAATGGTTGCTACACCACCAAGTGATGTTTGCCAAAATGGTAAGTAGAAGACATGATGTAATCCTAATGGAATTAATGCTCGATAAGTAAAGCCGTAAATAAAAGTGCCAACGACACCTAAGTTAGCTACTAACACACCTAAAGCCGCAATTCCGGCCGCAAAAAATGGCCAAATGAAAGCAAAAACAAACCCAAGGCCAACTCCTGCTAAAGCAGACACAATAGGTATAAAACGCGTGCCACTAAAGAATGACAAAGCATCTGGCAAGTCAATTTTGTAATATTTATTGTGTAACCATGCAACAAGCAAACCAACAATAATCCCACCAAAAACACCTGTATTCATCGTATGCTCAAAACCTAGAACTTGACCAATCAAGCCACTAGTTTTTTCTAATTTATTTAAATCTAAAAAATTATCAATCACACTAGTTAAAGAAGCGTACATCATAATATAAGCTACCACGGCAGATAAAGCAGCAACTTCTTTGACTGCTTTGGCCATTCCAAGCGCAACAGATACAGCGAATAATAAAGGTAAGTTAACAAAAATAATATCGCCACAATCTTTTAGGACAGATAAAAATTTAAATAAAAGTGTATGCTCATTTAGTAACCCTTCTAAATGATAAGTTTTAATAAATGCATTCCCTGTAAACGAGGCCCCAACCCCTAAAAGTAATCCGGCTACTGGTAATAACGCAATCGGTAACATAAATGTTTTACCGATTTTTTGTAGCACTTCAAAAGTTTTCCCTTTCAAAAAACAAACCCCCAGCTTAATTTTTATTGTTAAATTAATATATCTATATCTAAAATTACATTGATATATCAATAACGAAATTACTTTATCATATTTTCAACTCAGCTCCAAACGTGGTATCGCTATCAATTTTGAAATTTTCACTATTTTTTTCATTTGTAATAAATAATCACCGATTAACAAAAAAAATACCACTTAGCGCATTCGGTTGCGCTAAGTGGTAAATAAAAAAGTTACTGTGTAACTTTTTTATTCTGCTTCTTCAATTTCTGAAGCAACATTAGAATAATCAATTGTCTGATCACGAAAAGTAGCATCAGTAATCGGAAAGTGTTGAGTCAATGTTTCAATATCACTAATTTCCACTAAACCATGTGACAAGTCAAAATCTAAAATATGTCCACCAAATGTTTCAGTCTCATCAATAAAATGTAAATGAAATCCAGCTGCTGCGGTTCCTTGAAACAAAGTTGGCGTAAAGAAGCCCACAATCGTCCCTTTAACATGATTACGTGTAAATTCAGGTTGAACTTTGGCTACATCAACTAATTTTTGATACGGCGGAAACTGCTTTGGCATCACTCGCACATGCATTTTATCAAAAACACCAGAAATTTTAATAGCAGCAAATAAATTAGGACTAAGCAAATGATTGAAGATATTTTTTTTTAGTTTATCACTTGATTCTGGTGTATCAACAAAAAAATAACGATTTGCTCTAAAATTTGTGACAGCCGCATATGGTGTCAATTCACTACCATTCAGTTCAACAAATTCACCAGTCGAACGCGCTTGATAAGCTCGTCCATTTAACACAACAACTTCACCATCTAACCCATGTAGAGTCCCAATCCCAAAGTCTCCATTCTCTAACAAGTCATTCATTGTTAGGTTGCCATCCATCAATCCCGCCATTAACGCTCCTAATGTTCCATGTTGATACAATATATTTTCCATATTTTAAAGACCCTTCTTTCTAATAAAATTGATCTGGTAAGATTGTCTTACCTAATTCAGCATTATCACGGTAATCAATTGGAATATCAATAATTACTGGCCCTTCAGTTGCAAACCCTTCAGTTAAAGCATCTTGTAACTCTTCTAAACTAGTCGCACGCAACCCCTTCGCACCAAAAGCTTCTGCATATTTAACAAAATCTACCGGCCCGAAGTCAACACCAGATGATCGTTGATATTTCATAATTTCTTGAAATTCAACCATATTGTAACGACCGTCATTCCAAATCAAATGGATAATATTTAATTTACGGCGAACAGCAGTTTCTAAATCTTGTGCTGAAAATAAAAATCCACCATCACCTGATATCGAAATAATTTGTGTATTTGGTCGAACTAATGCTGCACCTATCGCCCACGGAAGAGCCACACCCAATGTTTGCATTCCATTGCTAAATAACAAACGACGTGGTTCATAACTTCTAAAATGACGCGCCATCCAAATATAGTGGCTACCCACATCAACTGTCACCGTCATATCATCTGTCACATTTGTCTGTAATGTGTTAATCACTTCTAGCGGATGTAGGCGATTATATGCATCGTGTCGCTCAAAATAATCTCTTTTTTTCAATTTATCTTGTAAAGTCAATAAATATTTTTTAGATTCTAACGAAACTTGGCCCTCAGGTAATACATCTGCTAATGAGCTTAACGTTGCTGCGATACTACCAATTAATTCTCGTTCAGGTTGCATATAAGCATCAATCTCAGCAGGTGCTTCATCAATAACAATAATTCGAGCATCACCCTCTGCATTCCAATTTCTTGCCTCATATTCAATCGGATCATAACCAATAGCAATAACCAAATCGCTACGTTTCAACAGCATATCACCTGGTTGATTTCTAAATAAACCGACACGACCAAAAAAGTTATCTTCCAAATCTCGTGAAATCACTCCAGCTGCTTGGAAAGTTTCAACTACTGGCAATTCAGTTTTAGCCACTAAATGACGAATTGCTTCAGTTTCTTCATGACTAGATCCGCGCATTCCAACTAATAATAGAGGTAATTCTGCTTCTTGAATTTTATCCGCTAAATAAGCAATATTTTCAGCAGAAGCCGAACCTAATTTTGGGCTTTGTAAAGGTTTAATAACTTTTTCTTTTACAGGAGCATCGACCACGTCTTGAGGAATACTAATAAAACTTGCACCCATTTTACAACTTTTAGACAAACGATAAGCATTCGCAATTACTTCTGAAATTGTTTCAGGATCTTGAATTTCAGCACTATATTTAGTAATTGGTTTGAACAACGCGGCATTGTCCATACTTTGATGTGTCAATTTTAATAGATCGCTTCTTTTTACTTGTCCACCAATCGCTAACACTGGATCACCTTCTGCTGTTGCAGTCACCAAACCAGTAGCTAGATTACTAGCACCTGGTCCACTAGTCGCAATCACAACACCTGGTTCCCCAGTAATTCGACCAATCGCTTGTGCCATAAATGCAGCATTTTGTTCATGTCGAGTGACAATCAATTCAGGTCCATCATCTTCTAACGCATTAAATACACCGTCAATTTTAGCACCTGGAATACCAAACACATACTTAACACCTAAATTTTTTAAACTTTCAACAAGATTATCCGATCCTTTATTATACTCTTTAGACACTTGTATCACTCCTATTTAACGTTTATTTATAGATACTTTTCAGAAAAAAATATTTTTTTAATAATACAGTTTTCAAATCTGTTTTTTAAATTATAACGCTAATTATTTAATTTGTTAAGTGTTTTTACTTAAAAAATAAAAAAAGTGTTGGTTTTTATCAACCAACACTTTTTGTCTTTCACTATCCTACTAGCACTGTTTCTTTTGGATAAGTAATATTGTTTTTATTTGCTTTAGACGATTGTCTAATTAATGAAAAACTAACCGTATATAAACCAACACGACCAATGAACATAAGCATAATAATTAGTCCTTTGCCAAACGTTGTTAAGTCAGGCGTTAATCCCATCGTTAGTCCAACAGTAGCAAATGCTGAGACAACTTCGAAGAGAACATATTCAATTCCTGAGTTTTGCGGTACATTCTCAGTTAGGGACAAAATCAATGCACTCACAAAGCATAGCATGCTAGCAAAAAAGACTAGCACAAATGATTTTAATACAATTGCCATTGGTACTGTCCGCTCAAATCCTTCAGCAGCTTCGCGACCTTTAAATAAACTAATCACCTGTAAGCCTAAAACACCAATAGTAGTTGTTTTAACTCCACCAGCAGTAGAACCAGATGTTCCTCCGATAAACATTAGTACAATCGTCAATAAAATACCTGCATAGCTAAAATCAGCGTAGTCAATGGATACAAATCCAGCAGTTCTAGGTGTCACGCTTAAAAAGAAACTATTAACTAATCGAACAACCCATGAACCAGTTTTAAGCGAATCAGTAAAGTAGAAAATTAGCGTACCCGTTACAAGCAGAATGCCAGTGACAATAAAAGCAAGACGTGTATGTAATGATAATTTATGTGATTTTTTATAAAAAATCAAATCATACCAAACAATAAAACCAAAACCACCTGCAATAATGAGTAAGGAAATAACCATTAAAACATATGGGTTTGATTGGTAACCAATCAAACTATTACCAAACAAATCAAATCCCGCATTACAAAATGCAGAAACGGCATGAAAAATACTAAAATATATTCCTTTCGCTAAGCCATATTCTGGTACAAATTGAATACTCAATAAGATAGCTCCTGCTGTCTGAACAATAAGTGAAAAACGTAAAACAAATTGTAACAGTCTCACAATCCCACCATGACTATCGGCATTTAACATGTCTTTCATAATTAATCGTGATTGGAACGATAGACGTTTTTTTAATAAAATAGCAATGGTTAAAACAACTGACATAAACCCTAATCCACCCAATTCGATTAAAAGCAGCATAATCGTGTGTCCAATAGGGTTAAAGACTTCTGAAATATTAACTGGTGTTAATCCAGTTACACAAACAGAAGATGTTGCAACAAATAATGCATTAATAAAACTAATTGACTGTCCTTCACGTTGTGTGAACGGCAACCATAATAAAAAAGCACCGAGAAAAATAATTACTATAAACATGATCGTGATAAATTGTACGGTACTAATTTTAGGAATAAAGGATTCCTTTTTTTTAAGCATGTTCCTATGTCTCCTTAACAAAGTTTAATATGACTATTGTACACGGCTAAGCTCAAGTATTCAATCTTTAAGTTAATAAGTAGATCTAGTTATTTTTTCTTACTAGCTAAAAGTTTTTTTCACAAAACAAGTAGACTTTTAAGTAACCATTCATACTTCTATCTAATTATTTTACCTTTTTAATTATATCCCCTATAATGAAAGATAAGCAACAAACAAATATGTGTATTTAAGGAGCTACTAAAATGATTACAAACTTTAGAGATTTAGGTAACTTAAAAAATCGTCAGGGGCAATTTATCAAGAACAATCGTTTATTACGCTCAGGTGAACTGTATCAATTGACAGCAGATGACGTATCACTATTAAATGACCACCATCTTGTTAAAGTTATTGATTTTCGCAATGACACAGAGATTGCTAAGCACCCAGATGTTATGATAACAGACACAGATTACGTTCATATTAATCTATTTAAAGGAACCCAAGAGAGTAACGCTAGTTTAAGTGACTTTATGAAATTAAAAAATCCCGATGATGTTGACACATATATGGAAGGTCTTTATCAACAACTAATTTTAGATGAGAATGCCCAGCAAGGATACAAAGAATTTTTTAATCAACTAATGTTTGCAGACGGTAGTTCTATCTTTCATTGCTTTGCAGGAAAAGATCGTACTGGAGTCGCTGCAATGCTAGTTTTAGAATTACTTGACGTTCCACGTAACGTTATTTTTGACGACTATTTAAAAACGAATGCCTCACGAAAAAAAGCAAATGATGCTATGCTTCAAGTCATTTCGACACAATACACCTTGTCT
The DNA here is from genome assembly GCF_001998885.1 of Vagococcus penaei. Lineage (NCBI taxonomy): Bacteria > Bacillati > Bacillota > Bacilli > Lactobacillales > Enterococcaceae > Vagococcus > Vagococcus penaei. Next base: position 1,943,798 of record NZ_CP019609.1, on the reverse strand, counting down.
GATGATCAAAAAAAAGCTGTTTTAACAGCTTTAGAAGTCCAAAAAAAATATTTAGAGACTGCTTATCACACACTCGATACTAAATTTGGTGGGATTGAAAATTACATCAAACAAGTTTGTGACTGGAAAGAATCAGATATCGACACTTTTAGAATGTATTATTTAACCCCTAAAACTAATTAATTCATACTGACTAACCTTAACATCACATACTGCAGAACTCTTTATGTGCCGTTAAGGTTGCATTTTACAAAAAAAGAATCTATGACTAGTCATAGATTCTTGTAGTAACATTATTAGTTTTTAGTTACGTTAGCTGCTTGTGGTCCACGGTCAGTTTCTTCGATATCGAATGATACTGCTTGACCTTCTTCTAAAGTTTTAAATCCGTCACCTTCGATTGCTGAGAAGTGTACGAATACGTCGTTTCCTTCTTCTTGTTGGATAAAACCAAAACCTTTTTCAGCGTTAAACCATTTTACTGTTCCTTGAGCCATGATATTTTCCTCCTCGTGCCCTAAAGCACATAATGATATTTGTAATTCTTGCTTTCGGTCGATAGAGGTGTCTATCTCGTTTGAAACAACTTCTATTGAAATCCAAAATCAAATTACACATTTATCATAACGCATACGTTATATAATTGCAAGGGTTATCCTACAATTTTATATCCGATTTGTCTCTTTAAAGCTAACATATCCGTCACTTCCTATAACTAAATGGTCTAGTACTTCAATCCCCAACATCAGTCCACATTTAACCAAACGACTAGTAAATGCTTCGTCTTGTTTGGATGGTTCCGGATTACCTGATGGATGATTGTGAACAATTATCATTCTTGCCGCGGCGACTTTAACTGCAATTCGAAAAATTTCTCTGGGATGTGCTACCGACTGGTTTATCGATCCTATAAAAATCGTCTCCTTGCGAATTAACTCATTTTTAGTATTTAAATATAGTGCCATTAATTTTTCTTGACGTAAATCTTTCATTTCAATAATTAGCTGTTGGGCCAAATCATAACTAGACACGATTTGACCTAACTTCACTTCTGATGATAAGGACAATCTTAGACCAAATTCTATTGTAGCTAAAAGCTCTAAAGCCTTCACTTGGCCAATACCTCTAATACTCATGAGTTCTTCAATGCTAGCTGTTTTCAGGTCATAAAGTGTACCAAAATGAGTTAATACATCTTTTGATAATTCCAAAACATCTTTATTTTTTGCCCCTGTTCGTAAAATAATAGCTAGTAATTCTTGGTGAGATAATGCTGACACACCATAATTTAATAATCTTTCACGTGGTCGACATTCCGCCATGTGTTCACATATAAATTGACTCATTTAAAAAACCTCCAATCACTATCTTATAAATAAGATAAGTAATTAAAGGTTTTTTTATTATTTATTTTTAATTAACTCTAGCACTGCAAGCAAATCCGGTTCAATAGCATATGCTTTTTCTCTAGCTTCATCATTCGCAGGTAAGATATCTGGCACCATAATAACCGGTACTCCCGCTACATGACTTGCTCGAATACCATTTAAAGAATCTTCCAGCATCAGAGTTTCTTCGGGCTTTGTCCCTAATAATGCGACTGCTTTTTCAACAATCTCTGGATGTGGTTTAGCATGCGTCACTTCATCACCAGATACACTACCTTTAAAATCAGATAAAATACCGGCTTTAGCTAACAAGTTATTAATTGCTTCACGGTGATTGCTCGACGCAACAACCATCGGAATATTTTGTTCTTTTAAATAAGCCATCAGTTCCAGTACACCTGATTTTAACGGGGCCCCTTTTTCTAAAAACTCACGTTCAATTATTTGACGAGTATCCTTAAAGAAGCCATCGATAGATTCTTTAGGTAATTGAGCGTAATCTTTAAAATATTTTGCATGAACCGCTTTTTCTCCTAGTCCGATTTCTTCCATGTAAGTCGTTTCATCATAGCCTTCGATTCCCCACTTAGGCGCTATCTCAATATTCACTCGCGAATAAATCGCTTCAGTATCTAATAATAAGCCGTCCATATCGAAAATCACACCGCTAATTTTTTTCATTACCTATATCTCCTCCTAATAATTCTTGTCTAACTTGCGAAATAAAATATAACGAACCAGTAATTAAAATTAAGTCATCAATATCTGCTAATTCTAAGACATCAACTAAAGCTTTTTGCCAATGATTATAAGTTATTACATCCATTGCGGCATAATCGGCTTGAGTCATTGCTTTAGGATAATCGAACTCCGTCACGCAAAGACTCAAATTAGGAACCTTCCGTAAGTCAGCAAGCATGCCAGAGACATCTTTTGTTGTTAGGGCACCAAAAATGACATGTGTTCTCATCCCTTTGAATTCTTTTCGTAAATTATCACATAAAATAGCCATTGAATGCTCGTTATGCGCTCCATCAATTACAATAAAGGGTTCATCCGAAAGTTTTTCCATTCGACCTGGCCACGTTGTTTGAGCAAGTCCTTGTCGAACATATTTGATTTGCGGGCGAAGACCGACCTGTTGACATATAATTTCATATAATTGAATAGCAACTGATGCATTATCCACTTGATGTTTCCCCATTAATCCTGTACGAATTTGTGGAACAGTCATTTGCGATGATTGATAGTCAAAAACTTCTCCCCATTGACCATCTGGTTGGTGATAATTGCTAGTAAAATCAATGCCATATTGATAAAGTGGACTCGTAAAATTCTTAGCTGTTTGACGAATCACGTCAAGTGCTTCAGCATCAACTTTACCAACAACAACTGGGACATTTGGTTTGATTATTCCTGCTTTTTGAGTCGCAATTTCAGCCAAAGTATGTCCTAAAATATCAACATGATCCAAACCGATTGTTGTAATTGCTGAAGCAAGTGGAGTAATAACATTAGTTGAATCAAGCAAGCCGCCTAAACCTACTTCAACCAATACAATATCGACTTGCTTTTCGTAAAAATATTGAAACATCATTGCCGTTAAAATTTCAAATTCGACCATGTCTTTGAGATGGTCATCTTGATCCATCTCTAAGACAATGGGTTGAACTTTCTGAAATACTGCGACTAACTCATCATTAGGAATGAATGCGCCATTAATAGAAATACGTTCATTAAAACATTCAATATAAGGTGATGTGAACGTCCCGACCGTTAAGCCAGATTGTTCTAATAAGTTCCGTAAAAAAGTTGTTGTTGAGCCCTTACCATTTGTTCCAGCAATATGAACAGTCCGCAACTTATGCTGCGGATTATCCAAACGTTCTAAAAGATAGTTAATTCGTTCCAATCCCGGTCTAATACCAAACTTTAAACGATCATGTATCCAAGCTACTGTTTGCTCGTAGGTCATCTTACAACACCAGTCCTTATTATTTTTTTAAATTAGCAATACGCTCAGTTACAGCGGCTTGTTTATTTAAATATTCTTTTTCTTTCGCTTTTTCACCCGCAACAACTTCTTCAGGGGCATTAGAAACAAAACGTTCATTAGCTAATTTCTTTTGCACTCGTGATACTTCGTCCGTCCACTTCGCCAACTCTTTTTCTAAACGGATAATTTCTTCCTCAATATTGATTAGCCCTTCTAAAGGTAAGTAAATTTCCGCACCAGTAATCACGGCACTCATCGCTGTATCAGGTACTTGAACTGTTTCAGATAAGACTAATTCTTCTGGATTACAGAAACGTTCAATATAATTTGTATTAGCAGCTAGGAAGCTTGCCACACTATCAGTAGTTGGTTTAATTAATAAAGTAATTGGCTTAGATAAAGGTGTGTTCACTTCAGCACGAATATTTCTCACTGAACGAATTAATTCTTTCAGTGTTTCCATACCTTCAGCAGCTACGTCATTCGTATATTTTTCATTCACAACTGGATATGCTGCGACAACAATCGACTCACCTTGATGTGGAATTTTTTCCCAAATTTCTTCCGTCACAAATGGCATGATTGGGTGTAATAAACGTAAAATATTATCTAACACATGTGTTAAAATGCTACGTGTCATTTGTTTTTGCGTTTCATCCTCACCATAAAGTACTTCTTTACTCATTTCAATGTACCAATCACAGAAATCATCCCAAATAAAGTTATATAGATAGCGACCCGCTTCACCAAATTCAAATTTATCGAAGAAGTATGTTACACGCTCAATCGTGTCATTTAATCGCGTTAAAATCCATTCATCAGCCAACGTCTTTTTACCTTCTAATTGAATATCGTGATAAGTAAAGCCTTCGATATTCATTAATACAAAACGAGACGCATTCCAAATTTTATTGATAAAGTTCCAGGCTGCATCCATTTTTTCGTAACTAAAACGCATGTCTTGTCCTGGTGTGGAACCATTTGATAAGAACCAACGTAAAGCATCGGCACCATACTTATCAATCACATCCATTGGGTCAATTCCGTTACCCAATGATTTACTCATTTTACGGCCATCTTCAGCCCGAATTAAACCATGAATCAAAACATTATTAAATGGACGTTCATTAGTAAATTCTAAGCTTTGGAAAATCATACGACTCACCCAGAAAAAGATAATATCGTAACCAGTCACTAAAGTATTTGTTGGGAAATATCGTTTAAAATCATGGCTATCCGTATCTGGCCAACCCATTGTTGAAAACGGCCAAAGCGCTGAACTGAACCAAGTATCCAACACGTCTTCATCTTGAATCCAATTGTCACTATCAACTGGTGCTGTTTCGCCTACATACATTTCACCAGTTTCTTTATGGTACCATGCAGGAATTTGATGTCCCCACCATAATTGACGTGAAATTACCCAATCATGAACATTTTCCATCCAAGTTAAGAACGTTTGATTAAAACGCGGAGGATAAAAATCAACTGCATCATCAGTCGCTTGATTGTTAATGGCCATTTCTGCTAGAGGTTGCATTTTAACAAACCATTGTGTCGATAAACGTGGTTCGACTACAACACCTGTTCGTTCAGAATGTCCAACACTATGTGTCATCTTTTCAATTTTTTTCAATAAGCCTAAATCATCTAAATCACTGATAACCGCTTTTCGAGCTGCAAATCGATCCATGCCTGCATATTTACCGGCTAAGTCGTTCATTGTCGCATCAGGATTCATCACATTAACACGTGGTAAATCATGGCGATTACCTACCTCAAAGTCATTAGGGTCATGAGCTGGTGTAATTTTCACGACACCTGTTCCGAAATCTACATCAACATAGTCATCACCAATAATTGGGATTTCTTTATTAACTAATGGTAAAATAACGGTTTTACCAATTAAATCTTTGTAGCGCTCATCTGAAGGATGTACGGCAATCGCTGTATCACCCAACATTGTTTCTGGACGTGTTGTTGCAATCTCTAACTGTCCACTACCATCTGCTAACGGATAGTACATGTGGTAAAAGGCACCTTCCACATCTTGGTGAATGACTTCAATATCCGACAAAGCTGTTTTAGCCTGAGGATCCCAGTTAATGATATATTCCCCACGATAAATTAAACCTTTATTGTAAAGTGTTACAAACACCTTACGAACTGCATCCGATAAACCATCATCCAAAGTGAAGCGCTCACGTGAATAGTCCAATGATAAGCCAAGTTTCGCCCATTGTTCACGAATATGATCAGCATACTCTTCTTTCCATTCTTGCGTTTTTTCAATAAACTTGTCGCGCCCCAGATCATAGCGTGTGATCCCCTCTGCACGCAGTTTTTCTTCAACTTTTGCTTGAGTCGCAATTCCGGCATGATCCATACCTGGTAACCATAACGTATCAAAGCCTTGCATTCTTTTTTGACGAATAATCATGTCTTGTAATGTTGTATCCCAAGCATGACCTAAATGAAGTTTTCCAGTCACATTTGGTGGTGGAATAACAATTGAGTAAGCTTCAGCTGTCTCATCTCCACTTGGTTTAAATAATTCTTTTTCTAACCACTGATTATAGCGACCCGCTTCAACCGCATGTGGATCAAATTTCGATGCTAAATTATTCGTTTCTTCAGTCATCACATAACTTCCTTTCTCATATTAAAAATAAAAAAAGCCCTAAAATATTTCTATTTTAGGACGAATTGATTAGTTCGCGGTACCACCTAGCTTACAATAACTAGGGATACTAGATATTGTCACTCATTTAGTAAGATAACGATTACCAACCGGACGTATCTGCTCCTAAGCTACCTTCACATCGCTTCGTGAAAAACCTTGCAGCAAATGGTTTTCTCTCTAAACACGTCCCAATGTTACTCCTCTTACTCAACGCATGACTTATTAAGATTCATTTTACAATTAAATTGTTAGTAGGTCAAACCTTAAATCACTTAGTAACTAACTTTTCAGCAACAATGTAAGAAGAAAAAGAAAAAAACCAGATACACATCGGCATCTGATTTAATTAAACTTAATTTAACGTGTTAATAGCAGCTAAAGCTTGTTCAAAATCTGGTTCCGTTGACACTTCAGGAACGATTTCTTCATAAACAATGTCACCATTTGGGGCAATAACAAAGACCGCACGAGCCAAACGGTTGATTGCAGGAATTAATAGACCATAATTTTTAGCGAATTCTAAATCTGTATCACGTAACATTGTCATTGTGATACCTTCAGCACCACACCAAGAGGCTTGTTCATCTTTTGTGTTATTAGATATCGTTAAGAAGTGAACACCTGTTAATTGACTTGCTTCTTCATTAAAGCGTTTCGTTTGAATTTGACAAACACCTGTATTAATATCGGGTACGACACTAACTAAAACGGGTTTATCAGATAGTTTGCTCAAATCAACCACTTGATCAGTTAAATCTAATAAAGTAAAGTTAGGTGCTTTATCCCCAACTTTTGGTTGAACACCTTCTAAGTCAACAGGTTGACCTTTTAACGTAATTTGCATAAATAAACACTCCTCTAAGTTTTATAATTTGAGTATATAACACTTAAAGGAGTACTGACAAAAAACTTGCCTAGCCTATTTTAACACTTGTAAATCAACGCCATTATAATGCTCATCATAGTAAATAAGAGTTTGTAATTCTGTTGTTAGATCAATATACTGCACTTGAACATCATGAGGTACTTTAACACGTTTGGGTGCAAAGTTTAAGACGGCAGTGATTCCTGCAATAACTAGTTGATCAATAACTACTTGAGCTTTATCACTGGGCACAGTCATAATAGCAGTTGTAATTCCTTCTTTTCTAACTACTTCCGCTAAGTCTTCCATACTAAATACTTTAACCCCGTTAATTGTTTCACCGATAGTCTCAGAACTCGCATCAAAAGCAGCAACAATATTTAAATTACGATTTTTACGAAAATTATTTTTCATTAAAGCACGACCTAAGTTACCGACACCAACTAGAGCTATGCGTTTTTCAATATCAGTATTCAATATTTGACTGAATACTTCAATTAGATAAGGGACATCGTAACCATAACCACTACGACCTAATTCACCGAAATGTGAAAAATCACGACGAATTGTTGCGGAAGGAATTTGAATCATTTGACTGAATTCTCTTGATTTAATCCGTTTGACACCACTTTGGTCTAATGTTTTCAAATAACGAAAATATAAAGGAATTCTTTTAGCAGTTGCTTTTGGGACTGATTTGGCTTTCTTATTAATTTCCATAATTAACATCCTCCTTTTGTGACTCTTTTCACATTAGTTTATCATGAATAATGATGGAATTCAATATCTTTGTGAAAATATTTTATAACTTAAGTTTTAGTAAGGAGTTACCGGTAACATTTTATTAAAAATAAAACAAAAAAAACCATTTAGTTTTTTTCACTAAATGGTTTTTAATTTAACTAAATCGCAGGGTTACCAGAAAATTGACTATTATACAAATCAGCATAAAAACCAGCTTGTGCCATCAATTCATCATGATTACCTGTTTCAATAATATTTCCTTGATCCATCACTAAAATTTTATCTGCATCACGAATCGTTGATAATCTATGCGCAACAACAAAGCTTGTACGATTTTCTAGTAATTGATCCATTGCCTTTTGAATTAAGAGTTCCGTCCGAGTATCGACACTTGATGTTGCTTCATCTAAAATCAACACATCAGGATTTGCTAGAAACGCACGAGCAATCGTAATTAATTGTCGTTGGCCTTGAGAAATATTGGATGCTTCTTCATTTAAGATAGTGTCATAACCATCTGGTAAACGTCTTACAAATTCATCAACATAAGCCGCTTTTGCCGCCTCAAGTACGTCATCTCGTGACGCTAAACGATTGCCATAATGAATATTGTCAAAAATGGTGCCCGTAAATAACCATGTATCTTGTAACACCATTGAGAAATGTTGTCGTAATTTCTCACGACTAATATTACGAATATCTTGATTATTGTAGAAAATATTTCCATCAGTTACATCATAAAACCGTTCTAATAGGTTAATCATCGTTGTTTTACCCGCACCTGTCGGACCAACAATCGCAACTTTTTGACCAGTATCAACTGATAAATTAACATCAGTCATCAATAATTGATTTTTTTCATACCCAAAGGCTACATTTTGGAAGACAATTTTACTTTGTCCTTCAGGATAACGAACAACTTCAACTGACTCATTAACCATATCTAACTCATCAAGAACTTCAAATACACGCTCAGCAGAAGCAATCGTCGCTTGAATAGTATTTACAATACTTGCCAGTTGCCCAATTGGTTGTGAAAACTGGTTAGTATACTGCATAAAGGCTTGAACGTCACCAAGGGGTAGTCGGCCATTGGCAACTTGAATTCCACCAATCACTGCGACAAAAACATAGCCTATATTTTTGACAAAGTTCATCAAAGGCATAATAATACTCGAAATAAATTGTGCTTTCCAACCAGCATGATACAATTGTTCATTTTGTTCTTCAAATTTAATGATATCTTCATCTTCATGGCTAAAACTTTTGATTACGCCATGAGCACCGTACGTTTCTTCTACTTGATTATTTAGTAGACCTAAACTTTTTTGTTGTTTAGCAAAATATTTTTGTGATTTAGGTGCTACAATCATCGTCACAATTAAACTAAGCGGCACTGTTGCTAAAGCTACTAGAGCTAATTTCCAACTAATTGAAAACATCATCCATAAAATACCGACAAGCATAACAATACTGGTAATAAATTGCGTAACATTTTGTTGCAAAGTTGTCGCAATATTATCCATATCGTTAATTGCACGTGACATAATATCACCATTAGAATGTGTATCATAATAAGAAACAGGTAAACGTGTCATTTTTTCTTTCATGTCTTTTCTTAACTGATACACTGTTCGTTGAGTCACTTTGGTCATAATAAATTGTTGGATAAAACTAAACACCGCAGACGCTAAATACAGTGCGAAAACAAGCATTAGTATCTGAGCAATTTTATCAAAATCAATTGGTACTTTATCAACTTTTAGTCCTTGTGACATCATACCTTTTGCTTTCATTAAGCCATTAAAAATTTCAGTCGTCGCCTCACCTAATATTTTAGGTGTACGAATTTGGAAAATTGTGGAGGCTATTGCTAAGACAAATACCAATATTACAAGATAAATTTTACTTGACATATAGCCAAATAATCGTTTCGTGGTACCCCAAAAATTTTTGGGCTTGCTTTTTTTACCACCTTTACCTACTGGGCCCGGTCCTGGTCTCATTCAATCTCCTCCTTTTTCATTTGAGATTCAAGAATTTCTTGATACGTACCATTGTTGTTTTTAAGCTCATGATGGACACCCTTTTCGACCATTCGACCATCATCTAAGACAATAATGATATCAGCATCAATAACCGTACTAATACGTTGAGCAACAATCACAATGACCGCGTCCGTTACATCTTCACGTAAAGCAGCTCGCAATGCTGCATCTGTTTTAAAATCAAGCGCTGAGAATGAATCATCAAAAACATAAATATCAGCCGGTTTAATCAAAGCTCGGGCAATACATAATCGTTGACGTTGACCACCAGAAAAGTTAGAGCCTCCCTGTTCGACAGTACTATCCAACCCATCAGGCAGTTCCTCTACAAAATTTTTCGCTTGAGCAATAGCTAAAGCTTGCCAAATTTCTTCATCAGTGGCATCTTTCTTACCGTATTGCATATTACTTCGAATAGTCCCGGTAAACAACATTGCTTTTTGAGGAACAAAGCCTATATGTTCGCGAAGTTCTTTTTGTTTGACAGTTTTAACGTCAACATTATTCACGAGTACTTGTCCAGTTTCAGCATCATAAAAACGTGGAATCATATTAACAAGCGTCGTTTTACCCGCACCTGTACCACCGATTACTGCTACAATATCACCTTTTTTAGCCTTAAAATCGATGTCTTGCAATGCTAAATTTTCAGCTCCTTTATAGCGGAAATCAACATGTTGAAAAGCCAATTCCTTGGTACTAACCATCTCTTGTGGTGTTGAACTATCAGGAATATCATTTTCCATATTTAATACCTCGTTGATTCGTGTAGCTGATACTTGGGCACGTGGTACAAAAATAAAAATCATCGTCAACATCATAAAACTCATTAAAATTTGCATCGCATATGTCATAAAAGCAATCATATTACCAACTTCTAAAGTACCCTCAGCAACTCCATGACCACCAAACCAAATAATTGCAATATTAGTCACACTAACAATTAATGTAATGACTGGCATCAAGAATGATAAAATCAAGTTCACTTTAATCGCTGTATTTGTATAATCCTTATTAGCAGAATCAAAGCGCTCTTCCTCAAAAGAAGATTGATTGAATGCACGAATGACCCGAATCCCTGTTAATCCTTCACGAAAAACTAAATTTAAATTATCAGTTTTCTTTTGTAAACTTTTAAATAGTGGTACTGCAAAATACATTGCCCCACCAACAACAACAATAATGACTGGAATAATCACGATAAAAATTTTAGTTAAATTATGATCACGTTGATAAGCCAAAATACTGGCTCCAACTAAAGTAATCGGCGCCGTAATCATGACACGAAGAAATAATTGTACAACCATTTGAATTTGGTTTACATCATTGGTTGTTCGAGTAATTAAAGAGGCCGTTCCTAATTTGTCGAATTCAGAATTAGAGGCATACTCAACTTTACGATAGATGTCCGAACGTAAGTTTTTACCTAATTTTTGTGATTCTTTTGTTGCTATATAAGTGTTCAATAGCGCTCCTACAATTCCCACTAAAGAAACACCTAGCATAATCATCCCGATTTTCCAAATATACGAAATATTTCCTTTACTGACACCATTGTCAATAATATCCGAAGTCAGCGTCGGTAAAAACAAATCCGAAGCAACTTGGACACAGATAAAGACAACAGCTAGTGCAACAGCAGACAGTGACATTCGTCTTAATAATTTTATCATCTACCTAGTTCCTTTCGACAATTCCTAACTGAATCCAAGTCATTTTTTTAGCGAATTGTGCTTGTATTTTTTTTATATCAAATGTAGTGTCACATGATTTTTGTCTATAAGCGTCATTAATTGACATAAAAATCATTGATACAATTACTTTAAATAAAAGTTCAAAATCAGTAACAGTATCAATTGTTAATTGATCGGAATTAATGCTTGCAAACAAAGTCTCATACGATAATTTTTTTTTATGATATGATTGTTGATGATTATCAAATATTTTATGTGATGATTTATAGTTCATATATAAAAAAATATTTTTATATAAATCAGCCTGATTACCAGTTAACACAACTTCAGAAAGATAATTAAAAAAAGCGATATTAGTTGCAAAAAAATCACGCTGATTCATCTCAAGTAATTTTAGATAATACATTTCTGACTCTTCTTTAATTAAATCAAGACAGTAATAAAATAAGTCCTCTTTATCAGTAAAATATTGGTAAAAACTCCCTCTTGAAATTCCCGATTCTTTAACAATATTTGAAATGGCAGCCTCATGAAAAGAGGCATCGGAAAATTCTTTTTTGGCAGCAGCGACAATTTTATCCTGTTTTTCTTGATCTAACCTAAAAAATGTTTTTGTCGGCATAACCTATTTAAACCTCCTTTTAATATGACACCTTGTCATTATATATGACAAGGTGTCATATATCAACTATTTAGTTTGACTTAAGTCCTTAATCAAAAATATTTCATTTTTCAACTAAAATAACGTATACTAGCGATTATAACGAATGAAAAGGAGTAGCTTTTTATGTCCCCTGAAATTTATGATATAACTATTATCGGAGGCGGTCCTGCAGGATTGTTTGCAAGTTTTTACGCTGGAATGCGACAAGCCAAAACAAAAATTATTGATATTTTGCCCGAATTAGGTGGACAACTTGCATGGTTATATCCTGAAAAATATATTTATGATGTAGCAGGATTCCCAATGGTTAAAGCCCAGGATTTGATTAATTCATTAATTAAACAAATTGAGCCTTTTAACCATACCATCTGTCTAGAGGAAGCTGTTAAGTCTTTGACAAAATTGGATAATGGCTTAATTCAACTAGAAACAAACCAGACTACTCATTACTCAAAAACGGTTATTATTGCTGCCGGGAATGGTTCTTTTCAACCCCGACGCTTAAATGTTAAAGACCATGAGCTCTTCGAAGGTAAACAATTACATTATTATTTAAAAGATGATCAAGCATTTAGTCAGCAAAATGTCGTCATCTTTGGTGGTGGTGATTCTGCTGTCGACTGGGCTCTAATGTTAAAGGACGTTGCAAAATCAGTCACTATTGTCCATAGACGTCCCCAGTTCAGAGCACATGAATATAGTATGAAACAATTACTGACATCTACTGTCCAGCTAAAAACACCATTTGTCATTCACTCTCTAAATCATTCACAGGAAAGATTAGAGTCAATTACAATTGAAAATCCTAAAGAGAATCTGACTGAAACTATCCCTGTAGACCATGTAATTGTCAGTTATGGCTTTTCATCATCTCTAGGACCAATCAAAAAATGGGATTTAGACTTTAAAGGAAATTCAATTGCTGTATCGTCACAAATGGCAACGAGTCTTGAAGGTGTATTTGCGATTGGCGATATTGCTACTTATGATGGTAAGGTGGATTTAATTGCAACCGGCTTTGGTGAAGCTCCAGTTGCTGTCAATCATGCGGTTCACTTAATTAATCCTAAAGAACGTGTTCAACCAATGCATAGTACTAGTCTATATGATCAACAAATCGATAAAGACTAAGTTAGTAAAGGAGAATTTTTATGATATTAAATAAAGAAAATATGAAACAAAGTGCTAAAGATGTTTTACTAAGCCGTGGAGTCACTATGAAAGATATGGCCGAACTGGTCTACTTTCTACAAGAAAGCTATGTACCTGATTTAACTCTTGCTCGCTGCGAAGAAAACATTGAAGCTGTTCTAGCTAAACGCGAAGTACAGAATGCTATTTTTACTGGTGTTCAATTAGATAAGCTCGCTGAACAGAAAAAATTAGATGAACCCTTACAAGATATGTTAGAAGCTGATGCTAGTTTATACGGCATTGATGAAATTTTAGCTCTAGCAATTGTTAACGTGTACGGTTCAATTGGTTTTACAAACTATGGCTACATTGATAAAGTGAAACCTGGTGTGCTAGCTAAATTAAATGATCATAGCACTCATATGGTTCATACTTTTTTAGATGATATTGTCGGCGCAATAGCTGCTGCCGCTGCTAGTCGTTTAGCACATTCAATTCCTGAATAATAAATAAAAACACACAAGCGCTATTTTACAAAGCACTTGTGTGTTTTTTTAATTATCTAATTAATGTCGTCTTCTTTTACGTAATTTCTTAGCACGGTTTTTTTTTCGCAACGAGCGACTACGGTTTAATTTTTTTTGATTATAGTATCGCCGAACCAATAAAATAATGACGACCAAAAGTAATGCTAATAAACTTCCGATAATTATTTTTTTAAACTGCCTATGCTGTCCTTTTTTTATCTCTGCCTGTCGAGATTCTGGTCGATACGGTGTAACCCTTTTCCCTCGAACCAATAAGCGATGACTATTAATCATATACGGTGTGCACGTCAAAAGTGTCACATAATCTTCACCTGGAATAATTTGCAAATCAGAGTAATCTTCAGGGTCAATCGTTTTTATTTGATCGACTTGATAAGCATGAACTTCATTCGCCACATTTATGAAAAACTGATCTCCTTGCTGAAGTTGTGGTAAATCAGTAAATAGCTTGGCTGTTGGCAACCCTCGATGACTAGTGATAACAGAATGCGTATCAGCACCCCCGAAAGGTAACGATGTTTCTTTCATTACACCTGCACCGTTTGAAATTTGCTGACTATTTGTACCATAATAAACTGGCAAAGTTAAGCGTATTTTTGGAATTTCCAAAACAGCTACAACTTCACCCAATTCTTCACGAGTTACATTAGAGATACCTCCCTCTTGCATTTGCCTTTCTGCCTCGACACCAAAATTTTGATCATCAATATTGGCTTGGTCATCACTAAGTTGTTTATTATGTTCCTTTTGAGCCTGTTTAATCTTCGCTAATTTTTGTTTATCTTGTTTCTCAACCTCTTGTTGATAGCCTTTAGCAACATTGACTTGAACTCTTTCATGATATTTTTTCGCAATAAAAGGATAGGAAAACACTGCTATCCCTACAATGTATAAAATCCAGACTAATATCATAAGATAACGTTGCTTTTTTTTCGTTGTCAAGATAACATGCCTCCTTCCATTTTAATTAATTAAGCAAATAAAAAAACTATTTGTCATAAATGATTCTATCTAATCGTTCACAAAAGATTTGATGAGTCGATACAACAATAAAATAAGCGTCATACCTCCCACAATAAGAATAACCACATAGAGTTTAACTGAATGTTGCAGTAAGCCACTTACTTGGCGTAACACTTGACTCTTTGGCAAATTAACAGCGACCTCACCACCAACTAATTTTTCTTGCCAGTCTGATTGATTTGTGTGGTCCGAAGAGTCAACCTTTTGTAGAGTTTGTCCCTTTGTCAGTTCTAGTGGAATACGTTGACTATGAACCAATAACCGTTTATCTAAATATGGCAATGGATGGCACGTCAAAAGAGTTAGCCATTCTTCGTTTGAAGGCGGCTTAACAATTAATTTTTCTGCCTCCATTGGTGTAATGACTTCATTACCTGTCACCATATACGCAGCAGTTTGATCTAGATAGGTGACATAAAAAATATCACCTATCTGAAGATAATCAAGATACATAAAGAAGTTAGTACCATAGTAACCACGATGTCCGGATAACACACTATGGGTACCTTTACCATCAAGTGGCAAATCTGTTCCTGCCACTTGTGCAATTCCCTTAGCTAGATTATCACTAGTTGCACCAATGTATATAGGTAAATCTTTTTCATTAATAGTTGGGAGGGTTATGTAGCCAACCACTTCTGAATTCTCACTCGTCACTTTTTTAAACTCATCCTCTGTCACTACTGGAACATCATTTTGATTATCTGCTTGATTGTCATCAAGTAGTTCTTGACTAAAAGGATCAACTAAATGCTGCTTATTACGCAATCGATGCTGTTCTTTAAGGTACTCAGTCATTTCGGGATGCTCTTGATAGGTCACTTGATTCTCTTTAAATGTTGATACGACTTTAGCCTGTTTAAGATGTTGTCTAATACCTAAAATCGGTAAGCTCAATAAAACAAGTAGACCTAAAATAGCCAAAATATACGATAATTTTTTAAGCATTTGTCTCTCCTCCTTTCCAATTTAATCAAAATTCTCGATAATTTAAGACAACTTTTTGACAGAGGTAACTTAACAAATAAAATCGATAGCTATTTCACTACCGATTTTATCTCTATTCCTTATATACTATAAATCAGTTTCCTATTATTTTATTGGCGTTTTTTGACGTTGTTTACGTAATAAGAATGCGCCAATCATTAGTAATGCGCCAACTCCTAAGAAAATAAACGTTCCAATACCACCAGTTAATGGGATTTTAGGGAGTTTTGCATTAGGTACTGGTACTACATTATTGTCAGGATTTTTAAGATCTCCCTCATAATTTGGTGTACCATAATTTGGTAGACCTTCCGTACTTAAACCTGGAACAGTAAAGCCAAGAGGATGTTCAAAGACATCTTTACCACCCGGTTCATAGTCACCAGCTTCCGTTGTTCCACTTGGAGCAGCCGCTTCTTTTTCAATATTTTTTTCCATTGGTGAATACCCTTCAGGTGCACGTACTTCGATTAATTCATAATCATTCCATTGATCTCCTAAGTAATCGATCATTTGTTTCGGATCCTTTAATTCGCTAAACAAACGTGAATCAGCTTCTGATTCTTTATAGAATTTCCATGCGCCATTTCCAGACTTATCACCAGGATGTTCTTTTAATTGAGCACTAATCTCGGCCTCAATATCAGCCTTAGATGTTTTTGGCGTTCTAGGTTCAGCTAAGATATAATGATAATCCTTCACTACTTCCACAGAAGTACCATTTACTTTTTCAATTCCCATTTCGGCAAAAATATACATTTTCCGATAATGAATTTGATTTGTATATTCTAAACCTTCAATATGGAAACGACCATCTTTACCAGAAGAAATTGTCCAATGATTGTTATAAGCTTCTTTCCAATCAGGTGTCCAACCAACAACATATTCATTATTTTTCAACCAAGGGTGTGTCGTATCTTTACTTGTATCAGGGTTAAAAATTAATGGGTAGCCAGCTTCTTTTTTGTTTGAAATAATCGCATATAGCTGTGTATTAGCTGGATAAGTTACCATTTCACCTTTACCGTTTAATGCTGTCACTGGACGAACTGAGCGATTTCTCACTAAAAACTCGGCCCCTTCCAATTTCAAAGCATTGTTTTGTTTGTCACGCTTTTCAAACCAACGTTCACCCCATAGAGTATTCACTACTTCTGTTGGTTTAGGAGCAGTTGGGTATTTAGGATCTGGATTTCCAGGTGTGGGCGTTGGATCTTTAATCGTACCATAGCCCCACTTATTTTGAAAATCGAGTTTTGCATCATTAGGGACTGCCTGATTTACACTAGCTTTTTCATTAGTAATAGCAGTAAAATATAATTCAATCCGACTACCATCACCTGCCTGAATTCCCGTTAATTTTTTTAATCCTGCTTCTGTAAACGTCCAACGTAGCGTCCCATTTGTATTTTTATCTGGATGACTCACTGAGTAATCTGTTCCTTGAGTTAGCACAATTTTTTGACTTTCATCACTACCTCTAAAAAAGACTACACTCTCTTCAGCTTTGATACTCGGCTTGTTACTTGAAATTGTATCTCCTTGATCCATTGGTAAATAGGCTGCACCACCAGTATGGCCTAACGTTAAGAAATTTAACTCAGGCGCTAATTCATCTGTCACAATTAATTGTTTATACTCATTCATATCAAATGCTAAAGGTGACACAGTTAGCTTATATTTTACTTCTTCACCAACTGAATGTGTTGGCTTGTCAATTTCTTTTTCAATACCTGGTTCCGTTTGATTATAATTTTTCATATATAAATTCACATCATAATTATAGTTATTGACTTCTTTTCCAGCTGTATCAACATCTGGATTTGTTGATGGTACATTCACAATCACGGGCATAGAAGGTTGTTGCACTACTGGCTGACCATCTGGACCAGACGTTGGTGTTTTCGTTTCTACGACTAAATATAAATTATCGGCTAAATCGACTGTATTAATCGCAATATTTGACCAAGTAACTTGACCTTGCTCATTCGTTATTCCAACAAAATCTGCTTTTCGGCCATCAATAAAATCCTTTACTTTTAATGTATCAAGTGGTTTAGGATCCTCTGGATTATAAGTTGGTGTTGTTTGCGAACCAGCAATCATTAATTGATTGACTTCTTCAGTCGTCAAACGACCATAAACTGAAAACTCCGCCCCTGGTAATGGTTGCATCGAACCATTACCACTGTTAGCATCTGCATCCCCTGGAATTGGCCCTTGGCTCCCAGGTCCATTGGCTGTCGTCCCATTACCTTGAAACCCATTGCCACCATTTTCAATTGGTATAATATCTGGATTTAAATATTTATGAATCGTTAGTTGCCCTTTTTTTTCAACATTCATAATTCTTGCATCAACCTCTTGACTCAGTCCAATAATTCCCGTTAGGATGACACTTAATAAAATAAAAATAGAAAGGATACTGCTGATTTGTTGTTTTTTCTTTTTCATACTATCTTCTCCTCTGCTTGCTATTGGTTGTTAAACGATGATAAAGTACTGAACCTAAACTGACTAAACTGATACCAACCAAAGCGTAGATGGTTATTCCCCACCCGCCAGTATTAGGTATTTTGGGCATTGCAGTATTTTTAATATCGAAATCTAATTTGAGATTTTGTCCATCCCAAGTAAAATCAGTTCCCTCTTTTAATTCTGTTTTTTTACTCGTCTCGTGTACTAAGGATACGTGCATTTTTTCATCCAAATCTAAAAATAATTCATAATACTCTGATCTTGCACCATAACCTTCAGGCGCTTTCGTTTCTTTAATAAAATATACTTGATTAATAATCAAGTCATCGAACGTAAAAATTGAATTTTCCCCTTTACTTGTAACAATGGCGTTTGGATTATCCTTCTCCATTAACGTAAATTCAGCACCTTTTAATCGATCTCCATTAACAGAGTCTTTTTTGGTAAAGTTAAGAGCGTAACGAATCCATTTATTCTCTAATTTAAGTGTCTTTAAATGAACGCTACGGCCTGCTTCGGTGCCTTCACGTAATTCATCAATCGGAATACTCACAGAAAATTGATCTCCAGGATTACCCTTTTTTTCCGTTCCATCAGTTGGGAACTGCGGATCTTGAAGACCACTTCTTTCAGGAACACTATATTCCCTAAAACGGAATTGTTCATAGTCACTATCAATCATTGCTTGAATCAAATTGGGATGAGTATCATTCGTAATTTTAATCTGACCATTTTTATCTGTCGTAAATTTATTTTGTGTAAATTGATACCATTGATTATTCGTTAACCGTTGGAGAACAAAAACCATTCCTTCAACTGATGTTGCATTTGTTGACCCATTAACTGACTCAATTGTTTTCTCTAAAGTTATTTGATGGTCCAATTTTTTATTAATTTTAGTCAAAACATTCGGCTCAACTGAATATTTATCAATATGAAAAACATCAGTATAAGGATCATCTGGAAGCTCAAAGCCATAAGGTGCTTTGACTTCTTTAAAACGATAATCATAGGGTACCGGCAAATCAGCTAAATCTGCTTCCTCTAAATTAATCTGACCGTCTTTATTTGTTTCATACACTTTATCATTCACACGTTGCCAACGATTATCTTTATAATATTCTAAATGAAACCTTGCGACATACTGCTCATTTGAGTTTCCAATGGCATTACCTGATTCATCGACTTTGGTTAAGGATAATTCACGATCAGCTAGTCGTTTATTATCAACTAAAACGGATACCGCAACTTCATTATGAATATTATCTGAGGTAATACTAAACTCAAAGCGATTATCTTCAGGTAATTCATATCCAATTGGCGCTCTTTTTTCCTCAAAATAGTAATCGCCAACTTTCAAATTTGACACAGTGATTTCACCCTTTGAATTAGTAATCAGATTCAAATTAATTAAATCATCTGGACCATTGGGTGTGACTTTATACAAATCAAAAACAGCGTCTTCTAAAGCTTCATTAGTATCCTCATCAACTTTTTTTAAAATGACGCTACCTCGACTACCAACACCGCCACCTTCTCCTGTATTCCATTGAATCGAATTTTCCAAACGATATTCTGTATTTTCACCATCTTTACCAACTATCGTAACCACAGCTTCGTTTAGCAAGTCTTGTTGCTCAAAACGATCCAAAGGTTCGGTAAAATACTGAAATTCATACATTCGAAAACCATCCGGTTCATATTTTTTTCTTGTTGTTTGATTTGATCAATTAAATCAATTTTAAATGCATGATAATCTGGTCCACTACCAATCAATCCCATGTCATCTTCTGGGATACCCCCATAATCAAAAGGATGACTATTCCAAAAGGTTTTATACCAACCGTAAGCATTTGACCAATAAGGATCTAGTGAGCTATAAGCAATTAAACGCTGATCAACTGGTTCATCTGTAATATATATATGCTCAATATCATCAAAACTATCAAACTTTTGACTAATAGTACCATTGCTCTCCACTTGACCTAATAGGGCTTCGCGACCTAATTGAATTGACCATTCGACATAGCGTAGCCCATCTTTAGATTTTTCAATTGATGCAAGTTTCTTCATTGCTTCAGGATTTCCAGCACCGGTTCCGTCACCACCGCCTCCATTTCCATGATCTGGCGGCTTAGGAAAAGTCACTGTTAACTCCTGATCGGGCAAATGAATTGTCCCTGGCCCCTCTTTGATATACGTTTCATTCAAATGAAATTCAAGTTCAAAATAACCTGATACGTTTGAATATCTTTCAACATAATCTGTCATAGTCATTTCAATCCGATAGCCATCCTCATTGTTACCTCGAACACTGGCTAAACCAATTTTTTGACCATCTTGATCATTGACCGCAAAATCAAACGTGTCATCAATTACAAATTCTTTAGGAATGGTAAAAACCACCACATCCCCTTCAGTGAAATAATCATTTGGTAATTCCCATTCGTATCTTAGCTTATACGATTCGTTAAAATACATAGTATCACCATCAATAATCCTTTCATTGTTTGAAGTTAATACTTCACTCGTCACATAAGGATCACCATTATATCGCTCACCAGAAAAAGGGCTTAAATTAAATGGTTGTTTTATTTGAAAATTATTTGCACTTTTTTCCGTTATTTTTTCTCCTTTCCCTGCGCCTTTCGATGTTCTTTTTTTCGTTGGTGGCGCCGGATTAGCTGAAACGACTTTATTAGTACTCGTGGCATGAGACCCTTGTTGATTATTAGGTGATCCCTCTTTTAAAATAGACGGAATACCGTCCCCACTAACAAGAACATTCTCACTCTTGGCAGCGACCGTCATTTTTAACGTTAATACACTGACAAATATTGCCATAACTAATAAACTAACCCAACCAGGCCACTGTTTTTTTAATTTCACTGATTTCCCTCCTTGCTAATTTTCACTTGACTTATCATTTTCATTGCAACTTTTGATACACTATTTCCCAAATAATCGTTTTATGAACAAAAAAACAGTTGCATCTCCTTTCTTAAGTTCGACCCTAAATATTTATTAAATTAAATAATTTTCGTTATTTAATTTGCAATATAATTAGATGATAAACAAAAAAAAATGACAATCATAACTAACGATTTAATTATAATTAAAAACATATTTTATTTTATAAAAACACAAGATAAAAAAAAGTTTTATTACCTGTTTTTTTCAGAAATAATAAACAAAGGTTCGATTTATGATACAATATTTTTTTATAAATCGCAATATAACAATCTTAATTAAATAATTAAGATTATATTAACATAACAATTAATTTATTTTAATATATTTAACAATTACAAAAAAAACTAGTTTTTATAATCTAAATGCACTATAAAAACTAGTTTTTATATAATCATTAATCTATTTAATTGATAAATTATTTTTTTAATAATTAATTAAATAACGTACATTTAAATTTAATTTAAATCGTTATTTAAATAAAAAAATTCCTAAGTAAGTAATACCTAGGAATTTTAGTTATGTCATTTAAAATAAATCTTCCATCTCTTCTGTTGATTGATTTAAATAGTTGTCATTAATTTTAACTTCTTCAATTATTAATTGTGACATTGCATCACTGATTAATCCTTCAACATCTAAGCGTGCTTCATAATGTTGGACTTTATCAACTTTTGGCTTTGTCTTCGGCTCAGGTGGTGCAAAAACAGTACAGCAATCTTCAAAAGGTTGAATTGCCAAATTAAATGTGTCAATTTTTTGTGCTACTTCAACAATCTCACTTTTGTCCATTGTAATCACGGGTCGAATGACTGGTGTCGTTGTCACATCATTAATCGCCAACATACTATGCATAGTTTGCGAAGCAACCTGTCCTAAAGATTCACCATTGATAATAGCTAATCCTTCACGTTCTTCACGAATTCTATCAGTTAAGCGTAGCATAAAACGACGAGTAATCGTCATCCAGTATCCTGCAGGAATACATCGTTTAATTTCTTCTTGAATCACAGTAAATGGTACAGTGATAAATTGGATACTGCCCACATAAGGTGTTAATTTTACTGCTAATTCTTTAGCTTTTTGCCATGATTGTTCACTTGTATAAGGTGGACTATAAAAATGGACTGCTTCAATCTCGATTCCACGTTTCATAGCTAAATAACCAGCAACTGGCGAATCAATTCCACCAGATAGCATTAGCATTCCTCGACCACTCGAACCAACCGGTAAACCACCAGCACCCTGAATTGTCTCACAAGATAGATAAGCAGCTTCCTGGCGAATTTCTACTTCTACACGAATATCAGGTTGAATCATTTTAACCTCAATACCTGGGACACTATGGTAGATAGCTGAACCAACTTCTCGGTTAGCATCGTTACTATCCCACTCAAAATTTTTATCTGAGCGACGACTTTGTACTTTAAAAGTCATTCCTGGTAACCAAATAGCTTTGACCATCTCAACAGCCGTTTTTTTGATTAGCTCTGGTGATTTTTCAATCCGAATCACTGGTGAAAAACTTTGAATTCCAAAAATAGGCGCTAACCGTTGCATAACTTGTTCGCTATCTGATCCATTGAGAATTAGATGTGTTCGATCCCGGTCCGCTCGGATTTTAACGTTTGGAAATTCGTGTAAACTATTTTTTATATTGTAAGACAATTGATTAATGAAGATACGTCGATTTTTACCTTTAGTAGATAATTCCCCATAACGTACCATAATTTCTGTATAATTCATATTTACCCCTTTTATTTAGCGACTTTTAAAAATTTTGTATGTAGCTGTTTAAAAATAATCAAGAACTGCTCAACTTCACTTAATGTGTTATTCTCATCAAAACTAACACGAACAGCAGTTTCGGATAGTTTTCCTGGAACGCTCATAGCGTGGAGTGTACTACTATCCATTTTTTTACGACTTGAACAAGCACTGGTTGTTGAGATAAAAATCTCTTTATTTTCAAAGGCATGAACTAACACTTCACCCTTTATTCCACTAATTCCAAAACACAAAATATGTGGCGCTGTTAAATTATCGGTTAATTGGGAATACAAGTTGACTTGTGGATAAGTTGCTAATGACTCATAAAGATAATTCTTCATTCGACGTAAATAGCGTTCCTTTTGTTCTAAATCGGTCATTGTCATTCGCAGAGCTTTCGCCATTGCGACAATCCCTGGTAAATTTTCTGTCCCACTACGTTTATTTTTTTCTTGGCCACCACCTGTCAACAGCGCAGCTAATTTACAACCTTTTTTCCAATAAATAAAACCAACACCTTTTGGGCCATGGAATTTATGTGCTGAAAATGTCGCAAAGTCTACGCGTTCTGTTAACCAACCAGTAGTCGGTACTTTACCAATCGCTTGTACAGCATCCACATGAAAATGAATTGAGGGATACTTTTCTAAAATCTCGCTAATTTCCGCAATCGGTTGGATGGTACCTATTTCATTATTTACAGCCATCGTTGATACTAAAATAGTATCTGGACGAATCATTGATTCTAGACTCGCTACATCAATAAATCCGTCGCGTGTTGTAGGAAGATAACTAATCTCACAACCTAATTCTGCTAATTGTTGAACAGAAGCACTAACTGAACCATGTTCGATTGAAGACACAATAATATGTTTACCAAATGGTCGCTTTTCAATAGCCGTCCCCTTAATCACCCAATTATTTCCTTCTGTCCCACCACTAGTAAAAAATATTTCTTCTGGTAAAACATCTAATAAACTGGCAGTTTGGCTTCGAGCCTTTTCTAATAAAATATGGGCTTGTTCACCTAAACGATGTAAACTTGATGGATTGCCAATAAATCGCTGAGATGTTTTTAAATATGTATCTAACACACCAGGATTAATTTTCGTTGTTGCACTATTGTCGAAATATATCACGTAGAGTCACTCTTTTCTTAAATTTTCCTTGTTCATTATACCCTTTCAGCTAGTTACTAGCAACTAACTCTCGTCAAGTATAAAAAAAAGTAAAACAGTAGCAAGCTACTGTTTTACATCATATCTTCTTTATTATTTAAATAGTATTTTCTAATACGATCTGTTACACCAGGTTCAATTCGGTCAATTGCTTCTGAAATAACATCTAAAGATTCTTGATAATTATATTCTCTTGCAAATAAACTCATACTCTTATCGATTGCATTTTTAATTTCTGGATTTGAAAAGCGGAAGCGGTTAGCATATTGAATCATTTGCTCAGTTAAAGAGGCATTATCAATCAAATTATCTGTTCGTTCTTTTAACGAGACAATGTCGTCGTCACAAGACTGTAATAAGCGATCGATATGATTCATATCTATTCTAATCTTATTAAGTTCTTTACTTAATT
The DNA here is from genome assembly GCF_001998885.1 of Vagococcus penaei. Lineage (NCBI taxonomy): Bacteria > Bacillati > Bacillota > Bacilli > Lactobacillales > Enterococcaceae > Vagococcus > Vagococcus penaei. The sequence continues at coordinate 1,919,216 of NZ_CP019609.1, read as the reverse complement.
CCTCAATTCGTTCACTAGTTACAAAGAAAAATTCCAGATAGTTATTAGGAATACCTGGTAATCGTTGTTTTTCTATGTAACGTTTTAAATTTCTTAATTCCAGTTCATAGTCATCAATTTTCTTAATTGCTTTGCGTTCTCTTGGAGCAAAGTCTTTAATTGCATGATCTATTTTCATTTGTTCAGCTTCAATATCTTTTAATTGAGCCAAACTATCTTTATAGAAGTTAGCTACCTGTGAAAAAATAGCAGTTTTTTCTTCAAGTTTTTTGTTAGCAGTAGTTAATTCATTACGTATTTCTTCCATCTGTGATTGGAAACTTCTGACTTTACCAATCTCATTATGTGTCAATATGTAACTTTGAGCAATATGATCTAATTCGATAACTAAACGTTGATTATTCTCTTCAGTATGTGTCAAGAAATTCGCCAACACATTTTTGTTATCATTAACAAAATGACGTGATTCAATTTCTTTTTCCATAATATCGTATAATTGGTCAATTTCTTTCGCAATATCAACATTTAATTTTTCAACGTTCTCAACTTCTAATTTTTCTAAATTCATTAAAGTCGAATGAACACGACCTTCAATTTTTTCAACACTAGTTGGAATAATATCACTTTCAAAAATATAATGATCTTTTTTTAGTGTCTCATATCCATCTTTAATCTCTTTTAATTGTTTAGGAAAAACTTTATCTAGTGTATCAAATAGAGGTGGAATTTGATCAATAATCTTTTTAAGATGATACGTACTATCTTCTGCATCTTCTAAGACAACACGTGCTTCCATTGGGTCTCCAGCAGTATTCAATGCTCTAAACTGGGTAAATTCACGGTCAATTCCTTGAATTTGCTTTTCAAGCTCTTTATAAGCCACGCCATAACGTTCTGGATCAGAAGTTACAGACTGACTCATTTCTTCATAAGCGTCCAAAGCTTTTTGTACCGCTTCTGAATTACGCTCTTCACTTTCAGCTAATTCACGTAAACCTTGACGAATTTCTTCAACTTCACGCTCCATATTATCTATTGTTACATTTGCTTCTGAGATAGCATCTTTTACTTTCATAAAACGGAAAGTCTCATTTAAATTTTCAATATCAAAAATCAAACTTTCTAATTCCGCAAAAGAAATAGTTGAAATGTCAACCCATTTTTGGTTCCATTCTCTAAAGGTATTTTGACTTTGGCCTACCAAGTGCATTTTTTTAACGTCATCAATCTCTTCTAGTACTGGCAAATCAAATAGTGCCAATTTGCGTCTTTCTAATTCTTCTAACTGATCATGATTTTTTCGTCTCATAAAAAAGGCAGCTAGGTACACTAAAACAGCTAGGACAATTACGATTAGTAACATCCATAACCAAAGTTTATTATTATTCATTGTAGTTCCTCCGTCTATTCTTTAGTCACCACTACCCTTTCTTATCCAGAAAAACACATTTTTATTGTGCTTATGACATGAGTTATCACAAGCAAATTTACTGTTTCATGCAATCAATCGTTAATTATTAGAAAATTTACATCTATTTAAGATTATATCATAATAGACTCACTGTATCACTAATAAATTTTTAAAATCAATAAAAATAATCTATTTGTGCTCAAATGAAAAATAAATTAAATTTTGATGAATATTTTATTGCATTTGCCAGTATTTTTTTGTATTGTAAATTCTAACTAGTTAACTTGGAGGTATTCATCATGAAAGTATCAAAATTTGGTGGCAGTTCAGTAGCTACATTTGAACAGCTCAAAAAAGTTTTAGCCATTATCCAATCTGATTCTGACCGTCGTTTCATCGTTGTCTCTGCCCCTGGAAAAAGACATGCCGATGATACAAAATTAACTGATTTATTCATACAATATGCAAATGATTTTTTAACAAATCAACCAGTAAATGACATCCAAGACGCTATTATCACACGATTTAAAGCTATCTGCGAGTCAGCCGATTTACAAGAAGTTTTGGCGGTTATAAAAAAACAAATTAAAGATTTAACGTTGATGGACAAGTCTGATAAAAAATTAGTCATCGATACCTTTAAAGCAAACGGTGAAGACAATAACGCGCGTTTGGTTGCGGCTTTTTTAACCAAACATCATGTGCCTGCAGTCTATATGAATCCTCGTGAAGCGGGTATTATTGTGGATGAGACACCACATGGCGCTAAATTAAAACCCAATGCGTATTATCAAAGTCAACCTCCTTTAACCTCTGACAAGATTGCTGTAATTCCTGGTTTTTTTGGTTATACTGAGTCTGGTAAACTCTGCGCTTTTTCACGTGGTGGTTCTGATATTTCTGGTTCCATGGTTGCTGCACTAGCCAATGCTGATTTATATGAAAATTTTACCGATGTGGATGCTATCTATTGTGCCAATCCTAAATTGATTCCTGATTGTCCAACACTAACAGAATTAACTTTTAAAGAAATGCGTGAACTAAGTTATTCTGGTTTTAGCGTCCTACATGATGAAGCACTCATCCCTACTTTTTATGCAAATATTCCCGTAGTCATAAAAAATACAAATAATCCCAATTCTCCAGGAACAATGATTTTACCTGAGTCACTCAATGTAGAAAAACGGGTTGTCGGAATTGCGGCTGACTCTGGATTTACTAATATCTATCTTAGTAAATATCTTATGAACCGTGAATTTGGTTTTGGTCATAGTGTATTAAACATTCTTACTGAGTTTGATTTACAATATGATCATATGCCTTCTGGAATTGATGATATTTCCATTATTTTACGTCAAAATCAATTAACGCCAGAAATTGAATCAAAACTGATTAATCGCTTTAAATCAGCCCTAGCTATTGATGAGATTAAGGTGAAGCATCACCTATCGATGATTGCTTTGGTTGGTGAAGGAATGAAGCAGAATATTGGAGTTGCCGCTCGAGCAACTAAAGCTTTATCTGATCATCATGTCAATATTGAATTACTGAATCAAGGCTCATCAGAAGTGAGTATTTTCTTTGGTGTCAATGAAGCCGATGAAAATCAAGCTGTTCAAGCACTGTATCAAGAATTTTTTACGTAAATTCACTTTAATTATCAAAATACAACCCCAAAGTTATAAATTAATATTCTATAACTTTGGGGTTGTATAACGTTTAGTTAGGTATGTTTGTTTTTTTGCTGATTAATTTCTTTTAGAATCTTAGCCTCTGGAGCATATTCATGTTCCCAATTATCAGGTTTAAGCACTTTTCCAGTCACAGGATGATAGTGTGGTTTTCCATCTGGAAATAGTTTCCCCATATTAGCTGTATGAACAATGTCAAAAAGTGGTTTAGGATCAATACCCATTTTTACAAAGGTTCCAAAAGTAAAATATAGTAAATCAATTAGTGCATCCACCTCACCAACTAGACGATTAGTTGAAGATACTTTTTTCGTCATAATTTTATCTGCTTGTTGATCGATTTGCTGGTGTATCGCAGAAACATATTCACGAAAAATAGTATCATCTCCATTACTTGCCGCATACAAAAACTCCAAAATTTCTTCAAATTTAAATGTGGCACGGTATTTAGCTGCATCGCCAGTTAATTCTCTGACTTGTGTCACTTGCTCATTATCAAAAACTTGGTGAAATTGTTTTACTTGGTCATAATAAGTCATATTTGTGTCTCCTTACCGAATAATTTGTAATTCTTTTAATGCATAATCGATGCCATTATAATCATTGGCTAATGTCACAAAATCACCAAATGCTTGAACTTCTTTAGGTGCATTTCCCATGACAATTCCAATACCAGCACCTTGTAACATTTCGCAATCATTCCAATTATCACCAAAAACGGCAACTTCAGACATATCAATTCCGTAGTAATCAATTGCTTTTTGAATACCAATCAGCTTTGATCCACCCTTAGGAATAATATCAACAGAATATGGGTTAGAACGGGTAATCGTACATTCTGGTAATCTCGCTGCTAGTTGGTCCGCCTCACTTTCCGGACTCAATAAAACACATTGATAAATTGGCTTAGATAACAAAGACATATTTTTAAAATAATCCGCTTTCTGTGGAATCACTAGCTTTTCTTTTAGTAATCGATGTAATTCTTTTGTGGTTATTGATTTGGGTAATTTCTGATAAATTTTTTTAATTAATTTACGCTGACCCAACCGCATAGACAAACTACCATAATATTTTTTACGACTACCGAAAACAATTTGACGCTCTTCCTCATCACCTAGTGCAATTAATTTTTCTAAAACCTCACGTGTAAAAATCCGCTCATAGATTCCTTTATCATGTGAAAAAACAAGTTGGCCATTATAAAGCACATAACAATCAATTGGAAGATGATGAATTAAGTCATCTAGTGTTGCCGGCCCACGTCCAGAGGCAATGCCACAAATAATACCTTGTTGATGCAGTTTTTCAATCGCTCGTAAGGTACTAGGTAACACTTTTGATTTGCTCGTTAATAACGTCCCATCAATATCAAAAAATACCGCTTTAATCATTATTACTGCCTCCTAGAATAAACTTAATTGATTGGGATTTAATCCCGAATAGTCAATATCTAATTGTTTTTTTAACGTTAACGCATTTGGTCCAGCATCCCCTGCAGAATTATTATTAAAAATAACTGCAACACACTGTGCATCATGCAGTTTCTCTAATTGTTCTGATAATTGGTAAATTTCAGTCTCGGAATAACAATACAAATTACGCTTTTTACGCCAATCTTCAGTAGTATCTAGCCAATTTCCTTTGTTTCGACCATGTAATCTGAAATAAACAAATTTTTGATTAGTCACCACTGGTAAAAATGGTACTGAACGGATTGGTACTTGTGGCTCATCAACAATGACTAAAGAAAAATGATGACTCTTCATAAACTCTAACATTCCACTTTGGTTACGCTCGCTGTACCACGAAGCATGGCGCAATTCAATCGCGAGCATATCATCGGGAAACCACTGTCGCAATCGCCTTAGCCAATTCACATTTTCTTTTGAGCAATCAAAATATCCAGGAAACTGACACAAGATTGCTGCAAGTTTATTAGCTTGCTTAAGAGGGGCTATAAACTCATGGAAGGCTTGATACATCTCTTTTTCTGATCCATAGTTATCTTGCCAATCGCTATGTTTAGTCATGCTTTGGTAAGCCTTGATAATAAATTGAAAACGATCAGGCGTTTGTTCACACCATTTCTGACTAGTTTCTGACGTCTTAATACCATAAAACGACGTATTTAATTCAATTATTGGAAAAAAAGAGGCATATTCCGCTAAACTCAATTTATTTTTATTTAGTAATTGACCATGTTCATGAAATGAAGTTAAGCCAATATTAATCATACTTATCACCTCATATACTATTGTACCAAAAAATAATCTCTAAAAACAAAGACTGAAGTTTCTTTACGAGCCAACTTCAGTCTTTTTATTAGTTTTGATGAATCAATGCTAAAATTGTATCTTTCATGTCATCAGGATGAATCACTAAATGATGACGAATCGGATTAGTCAACATAGCTTGAATACCTTGTGGTAAATCTTGATTTGTTAATGAGCCAATTTCTGTCACTAACTCACTAATACTTAAATCTGTAGGATAGTCCCCAATCGCTTCTAGAATGGCTTGAGGGAACTTAAACGGACTAGCTGTTGAAACTATCACGGTTGGTGTTTTATCACCTGTTACGTCCTGATACTGCTTAACAACTGCTTTAGCGACTGCTGTATGCGGTTCAATTAAATAATGATCCTGTATATATGTCTCATAAATCGTTTTTTTGACTAACGTATCGTCTGCATAACCCGCATAAAAATCACTAAAGCGAGCTTGAAGTGCCACTGGTAAGGTATATTGACCGTTTGACTCTAAAGATGTCATTAACTGTGTTACAAGCTCTGTATCTTCATCTGTTAAATGATATAAAAAGCGCTCTAAGTTACTTGAAACCAAAATATCCATAGACGGTGATGTGGTAATAAAAAAGTCACGTTGACGATTATATGTCCCTTGATTAAAAAAATCAGTCAGAACATGATTTTGATTAGAGGCACAAACCAATTGCTGAATTGGCACACCAATTTTTTTGGCATAATAGGCAGCTAGAATATTACCAAAATTACCTGTTGGTACAGCTACATTCATCGGCTCACCCAAATGAAGTTGTCCACTTTTAACTAATTGACCATACGCATAGGCATAATAAGCAACTTGTGGTAATAATCGACCAATATTAATGGAATTTGCTGAAGATAATTGCTGTTCTTGGTGCGCTAATTCCTGATTCATAGCTTGATCAATGAACAGTTCCTTGACACGCGTCTGTGCATCATCAAAATTCCCTGTGATACCAACAACAAATGTATTATGACCAGATTGTGTCACCATTTGTTGCTCTTGAACAGGGCTCACACCCTCTTTAGGATAAAAAACAACAATTTTAGTTCCGGGAACATCAGCAAATCCAGCCATTGCAGCTTTACCTGTATCACCTGATGTCGCAGTCAAAATGATTAACTCACGATCCATGCCTTGTTTTTTAGCTGCTAACGTTAAAAGATGAGGTAAAAGTGTTAATGCCATATCTTTAAACGCTAATGTAGGCCCATGAAATAATTCTAAATAATTAACCTGACCATGATGTCTAACCGGAGCAATCGTCGGTGTATCAAACAATGTATCATACGCCATTGTAATACTGTCCTTTATTTCATCCTCAGTAAAATCTGTTAAAAATAAAGTTAAAATATATTGTGCCATTTCTTGGTAAGAGGCGGTTATCCACCAGTCTGGCTCAACCTGAATTGTTGGAAAATTTACTGGGACATATAGACCTCCATCAGGTGCAATACCTTCTAAAATTGCTTGCGAAGCTGTTACGTACTTTTCAGACCCTCTAGTACTGCGATAATCCATTCTATTACCTCTCTTCCACATTTATTTTAACCATTATACCACTTTACTCATTATTTTTTAATCTTTTTATTGTTTGTGTTGTTTAAACCATTGCATTGTTAACTCACGTGCTTCTTTATGATTAACCATTGGTAAGGGATAATCCTTCCCAATTAAACAATGAGCCTTTTCTTGTTCGGCTTTTGACATCAAATGCGGTTCATGAATATACTTAATTGGTACATCTCGCAGTTCTGGGAGGAATCGACGAATAAAAATTCCTTCTGAATCAATTTTTTGACTTTGCGTTGTGGGATTGAAGACTCGAAAATAAGGAACAGCATCCGTTCCAGTTGATGCAGCCCACTGCCATCCCCCCACGTTACTCGCTGGATCATAATCAATTAGATGAGCTGCAAAATATGCTTCACCTAAACGCCAATCTACTAATAAATCTTTCGTTAAAAAACTAGCAGTTAACATTCTTAAACGATTGTGCATCCAACCTGTTGTATTTAATTGACGCATAGCTGCATCAATCAATGGAAAACCAGTTAACCCAGCAGCCCATTTTTTTAAATCATGCTGATTTTGACGCCAAGGTAATTGTTGATAATGTAATTGTAGTTCTTTGGTTCGTTGCTCAGGATGATACACATCAATCATTTTATAAAATTCACGCCACACCAATTCTTTCATAAATGTTATTTGCCCAATTGATTCATCGCAATCGATTAACAACTGCCAAATCACACGAATTGATAAGACGCCCGTTTTTAAATAAGGCGATAAATAACTGGTTCCATCAAGGCTCGGTATATCGCGATTTTTTTCATATAAAGCTAACCCAGTTCGAAGAAATTTTTTTAAACGTCTCATTGCCACGTCTTCACCAATTTCTTGTAAAAAATCATGTTGACTTTTAGTTATTAATTGTGACATTGCACTTTCTCCAGATTTTTGTTGGTCATTCTGTGGTTTTTGGATAGTGACTGATCCAATATCCGCTTGATGACTATTGCTTAAATCGACTGGTAGCGTAAGCCATTTTTTATAATAAGGTGTAAAGACACGATAAGGTGTACCATCATCTTTGACCACAACTTTCGCTGAATGAATATAATTATCCGGTTTAGTTGATACTTGAATCCCAGCATCACGACAAAATTCAATCACCTGTTGGTCTCTTTGATATCCAAATAACGACTCATCCTCATTAAAATATAAATAGTCCCAATCTGGATAGTTATTCTTTAACTGTTTAAATGAATCTAAAGGGTCACCAAACAGATAATGGACGGCTAGTTCCGGATGACTATCAAAAAAGGCTTTTACTGTTGTGAAAAAATAATCGTGATTAGCTGTCCCTTCTCGGTATTGCTGTGGATTAATTTGAAATACACAAACTAGGCGATCTGCATTAGTCATTTGTTTAATAGCTAGATTTAGCGCTTGATTATCTAATAATCGAAAATCTTTTCTGAACCACATCACATGGATACTCATAATTATCACTCCTCGTTACCATACTGCCAAAAAAACGATGACAATTCAATTACAAACACTTGTCAAATAAACAATAAAAAGACTTTCAACAATTTCATTTGCTGAAAGCCTTCAATCAATTTAACCTTTTATTTTTCCAAAGATAACATGGATCAGGAATTAAGATAACCATCTGTGACAATTACAGCTTAAAATGCAGGAATAACCGTCACTTGATGATTTTTTTCCAAATAATCTTTCACTGCTTGGCTCGTCATCGCTTTTTGTAATGCTTTAATTTTTTCAGAATCCTGATTATCTTCACGAGCAACTAAAGAAATTGCAAAACGCTCATCGACATTTTTTTTCACAAATAGTGCATCATCTGGTGTTAAACCAACTTTTGCAATATATGTTGGGTAATTATAGACTAATGCCATATCATCCTCATTGTATGCTTCTGCTAAATTTAATAAATCGATAGGAACAAATTCAAACTCTTGATCATTTTTTTCAATATCTTTCGTTGTACCCTCAAAACCAACACCATCTTTTAAAGTAATTAATCCTTGATCATTTAGCATTGCTAACGCTCGACCTTCATTTGATACATCACTAGGAATCGCAATTTTAGCACCCTTTGGTATCTCTTTAATGTCTTGGTAGTTCTTTGAGTAAAAACCTACCTTCGCATTATAAATTTTTTGAATAGCTGTTAAATTACCAGATTTTTCTTGATTATATTTTTGCATATAAGGTTCATGTTGGGCAAAATTAGCATCTACTTCTTGATTATTTAACAATTCATTGTATTGAATATTATCATTGACTTGAACTAATTCTACTTGCCAACCATCTTTTTTTGCTTCTTTCGATGCGACTGTCACGATATCAGTCATTGGTGTCATATGTGAAGCAACTTTAATTACCTTGTCACTCGTGACTTCAGTTTTTTCATCAGTACTTTTACTCGTACTAGACGTATTTTTTTGTCCACAAGCAGTCACCCCAACCAACAAACTAACTAAACCAACTAGCCATAACTTCTTTTTCATTTTTATTTTCCTACTTTCTTTTATCTATTTTTTTTGCTAGCCACGTGCCAAAGCACTGAATAGCACCAACTAATAAAATCATGATAAATACAGCGGTATACATAACACTATATTCATAACGTTGATAACCGTACCGAATGGCAAAATCACCAATTCCACCACCTCCAACAACTCCCATAACGGTTGAGTAGGAGACAAGGCTTATCACCATTGACGTTAGCCCTAAAATCAAGCCACTTCTTGCTTCAACTAACAATATTTGCCTAATTAACTGGACCCATGTCATACCTAATGAATTCGCTAAATCTAAGACATTACTTGGGAGATCTAACAGAACCTGCTCAGTCAAACGAGCATAGATTGCAACAGCAATTAAACTTAATGGAAAGGATGCTGCTAATGCTCCGAAAGCTGTCCCATAAATTAAACGAGTCACTGGAATTACCGTCACAACTAATAGTAGAAATGGGAAAGAGCGCATAATATTCACATATACATTACATAGTTGATACAAAACTTTATGTGGATACGACCCTTCATTTCGTGTTAGAAATAAAATTAAACCAATCGTTAATCCAATCACTGCCCCACTCAATGTAGCAATTAGTAACATTAATCCGGTTTCTTTGAACGCCCTCAAAAATTCAGGTGCATAATAGAGAAGTGTTTCAACATAAGTCATCGAGTTAAGACCTCCCTAATTTTTTCAGGATAGGTCACCTGTGACTGATGAGCAGTTTCTGGTAGTGACTTAACAGCTGTTTCCGTTACAATCCGCCCTTTTTCTAAAACAATTGCGCGAGTACAAAGTGACTTGATAACATCTAATTCATGGCTGACAACAACCATTGTCGTTTGTTTAGTCCGTTGACATTTTTTCAAAATATCAATCACATCTTGTGTCGCTTGTTCATCTAAAGCACTAGTAGCTTCATCAAGTAACACTAATTCTGGATCTTTAATTAATGCACGAGCAATTGCCACGCGTTGTTGCTGCCCACCACTTAATTGTGATGGATACGCTGTTAATTTATCTGATAACCCGACAAAATCAAGCCAATCACGTGCTAACTCAACATTCACTTGTTTGGTTAACTTCATTGGTAATAATACATTATCTAATACTGTAACGTTATGTAGTAGATTAAATTGCTGAAAAATCATACCCATTTGTTGTTTTGTCTGTCTGATTTCAGTTCCAGAAAATTTCGTGACATCTTTTTTTTTGATTAAAATCAGACCCTCATCTGGCTTCGACATCAAATTAATCAGTTTAAGAATGGTTGACTTTCCTGAACCACTTTCACCAACTATTCCAAAAACTTCGCCAGTATTAACCTGAAAGCTCACATCTTTAACTGCCTGTATGATTGTCTGGTCATGTCTAAACTGTTTTGTGACCTGACTAAAAGTCAACATCTCATTCACCTAAATTCTGTTGTTTATCATTATGTTAGACTAAATTGCCAACAAAAAAAGTGTACTAAATTGACAGCTAAATGAAAACCATTTCATTAAGAAAACGATTTATTAATAGTTTATCTTTTTTTCAACTATTTATTGAGCAATTCTTTTTTGATTTAAAAAATCAGTTAATCACTGATAAAACAACAATTATCTGTCCAAATATTTGTTTAGAGCTCTAAACAAATTAATAATTGATAAAAAAATCACAAAAAATAAAAACTTAATTGTTTTTATTTTTTTGAATTCATTAGGTTTTTTTTAAACCTTATTTAAAATATATGTTTTTTAAACAAATTATGTTACAGTCTTTAACGTATTGATTTGTAACTAGTTATTAAAGGATGATATTATGTCTAATGAATTAAAAAAAAGAATGAACACAATCAATTATGCCCTACTGTTACCAATCTTTTTATTGGTTCTTCTAAGTATTTGGTCACAGTATTGGGTCGCATTTTATGATAATCGTGACTTAGCCTTACAACAAGCACTCAAACAACTACTCTTTAGCTTGATTGGCTTAGTCGGTATGTTTTGCTTAAGACTAATAAATAAAAAATTTATTTGGCAACTTACTCCTTATTGTTATGCTTTTTCATTATGTCTCATGTTGTCTTTATATGTTTTTTATGATCCGGTGATGTTTCAATTAACTGGAACTAAAAGATGGCTAGATATTGGTGGTTTTCAATTTCAGCCGTCTGAATTTGCTAAAATTGCCTACATTTTATTTGTTTCACGTTTTTTAGTAACCAATAACCAACCAACTAAAATTACCTCTTGGCAAGAAGACTTAAAAAAATTAGGTAAGTTACTACTATATAGTCTGCCACTATTTGGGTTAATGTTTATGCCAAAAGATTTCGGAACGTCACTAGTCTTCCTATTTATCCTAGGGGCGTTAATTGTAGCCTCAGGGATGAATTGGCGTATTGTTTTGTCACTTGTTGCCATTGCAAGCTTACTTGGAGGATTACTCATTACGTTAGTTTTTACAGATTTTGGTCAACATGTTTTAGAAGCCTTACATTTTAAAACGTATCAATTAAACCGTGTTCGAGCTTGGGCGAACCCTTTTGAATTTTCTAACTCGATTGGTTATCAACAAGTTCAGGGCCTTAAAGCCATTGGGTCTGGTGGGATATTTGGTAAAGGGACATTGGGTATTAATGTGTACGTACCTGTACGAGAATCAGATATGATTTTTACATTTATCGGAGAAGCATATGGTTTTGTAGGTTGCACAGCAGTCATTTCTTTATATTTTTATTTGTTTTACCAAATTTTTTCTACAAGCGTTAATAGTAATTCACTATTTAATAGTTATATTGGTATTGGAATCATTTTTATGCTACTATTTCAAACACTCGAAAATATTGGCGCGTCTATTGGTCTTTTACCTTTAACAGGTATTCCCTTACCATTCCTAAGTCAAGGTGGTACGTCTTTAATTGCGACGCTATTAGCATTAGGATTAGTACTTGAAATCCCACCTAAATCAACTGTTAATACTTAGCTTTATCTCTTAATATACAAAAAAATACGATGTTAATAATAACTTATTAACATCGTATTTTTATTGATTAGGAAAAACTCTGAACCATAATTGAATACCATTAGGATCAGTAATCCCAATAATTTGTTTACCTTTATTAAAATATAAATCTGCATGTTCGTGTTCCAAATGATTTTTTAGAGCGACTAAACTATCAAAACTTGGTACAGAGAATGTGACATGATCAACACCTAAATCATCTTCTTGGACGTTGCGCACATTACTAGCTGGTGTCCAGCTATCTAAAGCAATATGATGATGGTAGTCGTTAACTGTCAAATAATGCATATTAATAAAATCATCATCTTTTAACGCAAAGCCTAGTAACCGAGTATAAAAATCATGACTTTGATCTAAATCTGAAACAGATAAGTGCACATACCCTACCTTTGTACCTTCTGGAACTTTCACATACTCATCTTTTGCTTTTTTTGTTACTTTGCGTAAATCTAATGACTTTGTGACACCATTGATACGACCATTTTGGAGAGGCCATTCATCTTTTGGCTTATCCCAAACAAATGCCAAACGGTTACCCTCAGGATCTGTGATATAAATAGCTTCACAATAACCGTGGTCACTTTCACCATCGATTGGATAATTTAGTTTAAATAAATGATGAATAAAAGCGCCTAACTGTTCCCTTTTCGGGAATACAAATGCCATGTGATTCAAACCAGTTCCTTGATTAGCATCTAAATTGGCATGTGGTGTATATACCAAACCTAACAACTTTTTCTTGTCTTGACCTAAGCCCATAATAGCCATATCATTCTCTTCGTTAATTAAGTCAAGTCCTACAACATGACGATAAAAATTTTCCATTTTATCAAGATCTTTGACTTTAATCGCAACGGACGCTAATTGTAATGCTGGATCTAATGAGAAGCTTTCCATTATAGCTTATTCCCCCTATTTTTTAAGTGATTGCCTAGATTTATTCATCACACATTGTACCACTATTTATTACATTACACTATTAATAATCATTAAAAGCACAAAGTCCTTAATAATTTTTAATTTTGCTAGCAAAAAAAAGATAAAAAAATAGATAAGAATTCTTAGGGCATAACAAAATATATCTCGCCCTAAGAATCCCCTCATCTATTTAGTTACTTTTCATTTGATTGATTTAATTTATTTATTAACTCATCAATATGATTCCCGTAAGCAACCGATTGATCGACTTCAAATTTTATTTCTGGTGTTTTATATATTTGTAGTCTTTGGCCTAATTCACGACGAATTAAACCAGTTGCTTTATCTAAACCACTTTGAATTTTTTCTCTTTCAGATGCTAATTCTGCCAACGACGTATAATAAATCGTGGCTTCTTGTAAATCACCTGTCAAGTCAACCTCAGTGATTGTTACACCTTGAACTCGAGGATCTCTTACTTTTTTTTGTAAAATATCATTTACTTCACGCAAAATTTCTTGAGACACACGTCTATGACGATAATTTGCCATTTTCCAGACCTCCTACTTTAAGTTAGGCTATTTTACTTTCTTTTTACTTCTTCCATGATGAATCCTTCAATAACGTCATCAACTTTAACGTCATTGTATCCTTCAACAGTTACACCACACTCAAATCCCATTTTAACTTCTTTGGCATCATCTTTAAAGCGTTTCAGACTAGCTAACTCACCTTCAAAAATAACAATGCCATCACGAATCAAACGGATACCGCTGTCACGACGAATGAATCCGTCTGTCACATAACAACCAGCAATTGTTCCAACTTTAGATACTTTATAAGTTTCACGAACTTGCATTTGTCCTGTAATTTTTTCAACAAATTCAGGATCTAACATTCCGTTCATTGCTGTTTCAATCTCTTCAATCACTTTGTAAATAATACGGTGTAAACGAATGTCCACTTGTTCTTGATCCGCTTGGCTCTTGGCTTGTGGTGTTGGTCGAACGTTAAAACCAATGATGATGGCATTACTTGCTGAAGCTAATGTAATATCACTTTCATTAATCGCACCAACCGCACTATGAACAATCTTCACTCGTACGCCTTCAACGTCAATTTTATTTAAACTAGCAGCTAAGGCTTCCGCAGATCCTTGAACGTCAGCTTTAATAATGACATTAACTTCTTTCATTTCACCATCTTTCAGACTTTCAAATAGTGTGTCTAATGTCACACGACTATTGACTGAACGTTGCTCTAATAACGCACGTTTCGCACGTTCTTCACCAGCTGAACGAGCAGTCTTTTCATCTTCAAAGGTAACAAAACGGTCTCCCGCTTGTGGGACATCATTTAGACCCGTAATTTCAACTGGTGTTGCTGGTCCAGCCTCTTTATCACGACGACCAACATCATTAGTCATAACACGCACACGACCATGTGTATTACCCACAACAATTGGATCACCAACATGCAGGGTTCCTTGTTGTACTAATAACGTTACAACAGGTCCTTTACTTTTATCAAGACGCGCTTCAATAACCGTTCCGATTGCACGTTGTGTTGGGTCAGCTTTTAAGTCTTCCACTTCAGAAACTAATAAAATCATTTCAAGTAATTCTTCGATGTTATCACCAAATTTTGCTGAAATCGGCACAAAGATTGTATCTCCACCCCAAGATTCAGGAATTAAACCATACTCACTTAGTTCTTGCATGACACGGTCAGGGTTAGCAGTTGGTTTGTCAATTTTGTTAACAGCAACAATAATTGGCACATTAGCCGCTTTGGCGTGATTAATCGCTTCAACTGTTTGTGGCATTACACCATCATCAGCAGCGACAACTAAAATTGTGATATCTGTAATACTTGCTCCACGTGCACGCATACTTGTAAATGCCGCATGTCCAGGTGTATCTAAGAAAGTAATTTTTTTATCTTGTATTTCGATTTGATACGCACCAATATGTTGCGTAATCCCACCCGCTTCGCCAAGAGTTACTTTCGCATGACGTAACGTGTCTAATAATGTTGTTTTACCATGGTCAACGTGTCCCATGATTGTTACAACGGGTGGTCGTGTCACTAAATGATCTGGATTAATGACATCTGCTTCAAAGAATTTATCAATATCAGCAACATCTTCTTGAATTTTTTCTTCTGCTTCAATACCATAATCAGTTGCTAATAATTCAATTGTATCCTTGTCCAATGCTTGGTTTTGATTAACCATAACACCCAACATAAATAATTTTTTAATAATTTCAGCTGGTTCACGATAGATTTTTTTCGCAATATCTGCAACATTCATGCCCTCAGTATAAACTAACACTTCAGGTAATTCTTTAAATTTACGTGGTGGTACAGCTGGTTTATTAGATGTTTGATATTTACCTTTTTTACGACGGTTATTACGTTTGTTAAAATTATTTGGACGGTTATTCCCTTTGGCATTTCCGCCTCGATTACCTTGTTGATTAGTACTTTTATTTGTTTGATTTTGATTACTCACGTGATCATCCTTACTATTTGTTTTTTTCTCATTCATTTTAGGGGAATGAGTCGGCTTAGTTGCCTTAACCTGTTCTTTATTCGTTTGATTTTTATCTACCGGTGATGCGGTTTTTTTATGAAATTGCTGACGAATACTTGCCTCGTCATTAGTAGACAAAGTGCTCATGTGATTTTTCACTTCTAAGCCTAACGTCTGAGCTTTTTCCACAATCACTTTACTTGTCACGTCTAATTCTTTTGCCAATTCGTGTACACGCTTTTTGCTCATGCTATCACCATCCTAATTCTATTAGTTTGCCATCAGCTCACGCATTTTTCGAGCAAAACCCCGATCTTTAATACCAATAATCGACCGACTACGGCCAATTGCATGACTGATATGTGCTTTTGTCATAAACATCACAATCGGCGTATCATAAGTTAAGCATTTATCATGCATTTTCTTCTTAGTATTATCACTAACATCTGCAGCAATAATAACTAATGATACGTCACCACTTTTAACAGCCTTCAATGTTGTTTCTTCGCCAGAAACTAATTTTCCAGCACGCATCGCTAAGCCTAACATATTTAAAACTTTTTGATTATTTTCCATTACCAAATAACTCTCTTCTAGCTTTTTGATGACTCACGTAATCCAGAAGTTCTTGGTAAAATTCATCTGTTAAATCCGCTTCAATCACACGGTCCAACACATGCTTATCCCAACTCAACTGTACAACATTAGGCTCCATAGAAAGATAAGCACCCCTACCTGGCATTTTACCACTTGGGTCAATGGATACTACGCCTTCTTTAGAACGAACAATGCGTATCATTTCTTTTTTAGGTTTCATTTCATTAGAAACAACACATTTTCTCATCGGAATTTTTCTTTGCTTCATCTACTTCGCCTCCCTTAGTCTTTTATTTAGCTGTTTATTTTTCAGTGTCGTCATTATCAGAAATTGGAATCTCGATTGTTGTCACTGGAATATCGATTGTTGTTTCAGGGAAAATTATTTCTTCTTCCACTTGTGCAGCAACTTCTTCAACAGCTTCTTCAACAATTGAAGTTGTTTCTAATTCAACTTTTTTTGCTTCCAATTCTTCTTTAATTGATTCTAATTCAGATTCAGGCTTAATATCAATTTTAAAGTTTGTCAACTTAGCAGCCAAACGAGCATTTTGCCCACGTTTACCAATCGCTAATGATAATTGGAAATCAGGCACAATTACTGTACATGCACGTTGTGACGCATCAAAAATTACGTCTACAACTTGTGCTGGATTTAATGCATTTGCAATAAAAACTGCTGGGTCAGCATTCCATTCAACAATATCCATATTTTCACCTTTAAGTTCATTCACAATTGCTTGAACTCTCTGACCCTTAGGCCCAACACAAGTACCCACTGGATCGATATCTGGGTTATCACTTTTAACCGCAACTTTCGCACGATCGCCAGCTTCACGAGCGATACTTACGATTTCGACTTCACCATCATATACTTCAGGAATTTCTTGTTCGAACAAACGTTTTAGTAAGTCTGGGTGGCTACGACTAACGTAAACTTGTGGTCCTTTTGATGTATTTTCAACTTTTGAAATATATACTTTAATTCGGTCATGTGGCTGGTATAATTCATTAGGAATTTGATCTTGCTTCGATAAGACAGCTTCAATTTTTCCTAAATTAACGTAAATATAGCGACGGTCTTGACGCTCGACAATTCCTTGCATGATTTCATTTTCATATGCACTGAATTCATTATAAATAATTGAACGCTCTGCTTCACGTACGCGTTGTAAAATAACTTGTTTAGCTGTTTGTGCAGCAATACGACCAAAATCTTTAGGCGTTACTTCAAAACGAATCATGTCACCGATCTCGTAAGCTTGATTCAATTTCAAGGCTTCTTTCAAACTAACTTCTAATTGAGAATCCATAACTTCTTCTGTCACTTCTTTAACAGAATAGATATGTACATCACCTTTTTTTTCGTCAAACTCAACTTCGACGTTCTGTGCCTGTCCATAATGGCGTTTATAAGCTGAAACCATTGCAGCTTCTAAAGCTTCAATGACGATTGCTTTTGAAATGCCTTTTTCGCGTTCTAAAGCATCTAAAGCTCCTAACATTTCTTTGTTCATAATCTTTTCAAAACCCCCATTTAAAATTGAATTGCTAATCTTGCTTTAGCGATATTTTTACGATCAAATGTCATTCTTTTTTCTTGTGTTTTTATTTTAATGTCTAATGTCAACGTATCATCTGTTAGTTCCTTCAGAAACCCTTGATACTGTTTTTCACCATCAATTTGTTGATATAATGACACATTAATATAGTCACCTATTGCATTTAAGTAATCGGCCTCTTTTTTTAATGGTCGCTCCGCACCTGGTGAGGATACTTCTAAAAAATAGGCTTGTGGAATCGGATCTGGGTCAATTGTATCAAGTGCTTCGCCCAGCTGTTCACTGACTAAGACACATTCATTAATATCAATACCGCCCTCTTTATCAATAAATACTCTCAAAAACCAGTTTTTTCCTTCTTTTACATATTCGATATCTACTAACTCAAAAGTATTTTCAGCCAAAATTGGTGTCACCAAATCAGTGACGGTTTCTACAACGTTTGCCATTTATCTTTGCCTCCTTCAGGCTCATCAAGGAATTCATCAAAAAGAGTGAGCGAAATCGCTCACTCTTTCTAATATCTATCACGTTAAAATTATACCATAATTTTGTGATGATAGCAAAAATAGTCGCATCTTATCGTTATTTTCACTGCATAATTAAACTAAATCAACTTTTTTAATAACAGTTGATTTTATGAATCAACCATGTTAGGATATTTTTAACGAAAGCGAGGGATCATCCATTGAAAATCTAAACCAATTTCTTAGTAAAAATCACATAGTAGCATTCCTATTTTTAGCACATAGGATTAGTCTGTGGATTTTTAGAATTGGTGGACGATAATAAATGATGGATGAACCAAACCAACTGCGTAGCTAGTGGGGAAATTTATCTATTTGTCTATTTATGACCAATTCTAAAAAGAATTGGTCTTTTCTTTTGTGTCAAACTAACAAAAGGACGTGGATAACATGAGTAAAATCGATATTAACAAACTCAGTTTTCAATATGATGGTGCACCTGACTTATTATTCGACGACGTTACACTGACTATTGATGCTTCATGGAAACTTGGCTTAATTGGTCGTAATGGACGTGGTAAGTCAACCTTTCTCAATTTATTAATGAATAAGCTGGAATACAACGGACAAGTCCAACACCAATTACCATTTACCTATTTTCCTATGACTATTGATGATCCGACAAAAATGACCTATGACTTATTGACTGACCTTTCAACTGTTGAATTATGGGAAATCGAACGAGAACTGACTTTACTAGGGACAACTGGTGATTGTTTATGGCGACCATTTGATACCCTATCTGGCGGTGAACAGACAAAAGTCCTCTTAGCATTATTATTTGCTGATAAATCTGCTTTCCCATTAATCGATGAACCAACCAATCACTTGGATTTATTAGGCCGTCAGCAAGTTGCCCGTTACTTAAAAAATAAGCAACAAGGATTCATTGTCACTAGCCATGATCAACAATTCATTGATTCGGTAGTCGACCATATTTTATCACTGGATAAAAGTAAAATTGTTTTATATCAAGGAAATTATACAACTTATCTAGAACAAAAAAAGCTCGAGGACCAAACTGAACGTCATCAAAATGACATTTTAAAAAAAGACATTGCACGATTGAAGGAAACGGCAACTAAAAAAGCCGAATGGTCACAATCACGTGAAAAAGATAAATATGGTAGCTCACATATTAAAAATAGTGGATCTGTTGGTGACACTGGATATATCGGTGCACGTGCCGCAAAAATGATGAAAAAATCAAAAAATTTATTGAATCGTATGGACCAACAAATCACTGAAAAATCTGCCTTATTAAAAAATATCGAGACTGCTGATTCACTGACAATGAACTATCAGCCCGATCATCATGCCAACATACTTAGATTAGAAAATCTTCAACTGAGTTTTGATCAACAGCCTTTATTTGATCCTATTACAATAGATATTAATCAAGGGGATCGGGTCGCAATTATTGGACCAAATGGTTCTGGTAAATCATCGTTAATTGAAGCAATCTTGGGGCAATTCTCTGGACAAATGACTGGAATAATCCATCATGCTACCAATCAAGATTGGAGTACGATTCGCCAATTATATTCAGACAACTTGGGTGACTTACAAGAATTTTGTGAGAAGCACCATCTATCATACGAACAGTTATTAGCCAATTTACGAAAATTAGGCATCGAGCGGAATTTATTTGTTAATCCGATTGAACGAATGAGTATGGGACAACAAAAAAAAGTTGAAGTCGCTAAATCTCTAATTACCCCTGCTCAATTTTATTTATGGGATGAGCCTCTAAATTATCTTGATTTATTTAATCATCAACAACTTGAAGACGTCATCTTACGTGACAAGCCCACTCTCCTTTTTGTCGACCATAATCAAGCTTTTATCGACCGGATTGCAACAAAAATTATTGATTTATCACATTAAAAAACCGTTCTAGGCAGAGTTAACTCTATCTAGAACGGTTTTTTAGCGATGCCATTTTGTATCTATTGTATTGGTTTCCATACTCTGAATAAATCTTTTTTTCAACAATGGATATTCTTGTGATAATCTTGACACTAGTTGCTTCATCTCTTCACGCTTTGTCTTTTTATCAACTGGACAAGGATTAAAGATAACCGGTAACTCTTTTTCCTGGACAAACCGTCGAATATCCTGTTCTTCAATGTAAAGTAATGGTCGAATAATACTAATCTGAGTTTGTGTTAAATAAGTTATTGGCTGAAAACTCTCCAATAGACCATGAAAGAAAAAATTCATAAAAAAAGTTTCAACAGCATCGTCTAAGTGATGGCCAAGCGCGACTTTTGTGCACCCCAACTCACTTGCTTTAGTATATAAAATACCTCGACGCATCTTTGCGCACAGCGAGCAGGGATTACTTTCTTCGCGAATATCAAAAACGACGGTAGCAATTTTTGTTGGCACTATCTCTAGGTGATAGCCTAACGATTCCACATATCGACTTAAGGGGGCTAATTCCATATCAAATCCTAAATCTAACGCAATCGGAATAATCTCAAATGAATAGCCAAGACGCTTTTGTTTAGAAATTGTATCAAGTAAAGTCAATAATGTCGTACTATCTTTTCCACCACTAAGACCGACTGCAACTTTTTCATTTGGCTGTATCATCTCGTAATTTAAAATCGCCCTACGTACAGGATTATAATATATTTGATTCTCTTTACTCTTAAAGCTCATCCTTAAAACTCCTTAATTAGATTGACTAGTAAATAATGCCTTACCATATCGCTGACCGGAAACACTATCATATTGGATTAATTGATACTCATCAAAGATTTCTTGAGCTCGAGGTGATAACGACACATTTTTTTCCCAGCGATTTTGATACATATAAGATTGATTTTCAAAAGCTGGTAAGTGATGGTGTAATTTTTTTAGTAAAGCCACAAATCCGGTTTCTTCAATCCCCGTTTTTTCCGATAAGAACTGTTGGAAATAAATTGGGCTAATCACTTGATTCGTTTCTTTTTTTTGATCAAAAGGATTCGAGACAAAAAATTCGGTTAAATGTAGTGCTTCTTGCGTATTAACCTGTACGACTTCTTCTGGATAAATTGACGGCAAATGATCGCCCCAAAAAACGACCAAAGTGGGACGAGATAACTCATCCAATTCTTTCATAAATGACGCTAATGCCTGTGATGTATACGCGATATCTTGAGCAAAATTGACAATACTTGTCTGATTTTTTTCTACATTAGTCTGGTAGTCGGACTGTTGATACTTTGTATTATACGGCATATGTGTTTGCATCGTCACCAAATGAACAAACTGCGGTTTCTCTTCTTGTTGCTTTAATTGATCTAACACTTCATTAAAAGCTGATTCATCAGAAATATAACTTTCAGGTGTTAATTTATCAGTATGCTTCATCGTCTTTTCAGATTTAAACGTTTCAAAACCAAGTAATTGATAGTTATCTTTCCGTTTATACATCGATGTGTTATAGGGATGAATTGCTGTTGTTTGGTATCCTTGCTGACTTAAATTAGAAACAACCGATGGAAAGCTTTTTTGTTTTGGTAAAAGCATAGTGTACGGCGTTGTCATTTGGGGAGACATCAGAGCCATTGAAAAACCCGTCAGTGCCTCAAATTCGATATTCGCCGTGCCACCTCCATAACCTTGGGACAACATTTGACCCGAGATAGTTGATTTAGTCGCAACTTTTTGATAATCAACAAGTGGATTTGGTGTGACTGTAACATCTTTTAGTAAATTGGGATTTGAAAAGCTTTCTGCCATAATATAAACAACATTAGGCTTTTCTGACGTTTCCTTTACATCATTTGCCTGTTGAGCGACTTGATTATACTTAGTCACAATTTTGTTAATTGCTTCTTTACTGTATCCTTCAGGCTCGGCCATTCCTTCAACTGTCGTATTATATAAAAAGCCACCGACAAAGCCAACATTATAATAATTCATTTTTTGACTATACGGAATCCATAATGCCGACCGATCATAGCCTTTCTTTAAGATATTATTAGGCTGATTAAAATTAGTCGCATAGAAAAGCAAAGCAAAACTAACACAACCGACTATTAAGCGTAGCCACTGGATGTTTTTGGGTAGCAAACGTGATTTTATTATCCACCAAACTAAAAAACCACTGAAGACCAAACTGACCACTAAAACTACTATAAACATTGTATTTCCCAAAATATCGTGAAACATACCAACCTGTAAAATCATTTTTAAATCATCTGGATAAATTGGTTCTTCTCGATAAAACATTTTTAGATAAGTGACTATACTTAATCCCGTGATACTAATAAAATAAATTAGATTACCGTAAATAACGGAACCTACAATCGCAATAATTAATAAATCTAGTGCTAATAAAACAATGCTGCCCAAGAAAAATTTTTCAGTATGCCACAAAAAAATAAATTTCCCAACCAGTTGCCATGACCACGCATTTTGACCTGCTTGTAATAGTGCATGACTTAAAAACACGACAATTAGCGTTGCTATACTAGCCAGTATCCATTTCACACTAGGTAACTTGAAATAGTGTCTCACAGTTTAAAGAGCCTCTTTCTAATTATTTTTTTGCCAGAACGTATCAAACATCGTGATAGGTAAATGACGTTTATGTTCGGTCTTAGCATACCAATTTTCAATTGTTTTCGCATCTTTCTCAGATACATCTTTTCCTTCTAAGTAATCATCAATTGCCTGGTATGTAACACCCAAAGCATCTTCATCTGCTAGCATTGGCCGATTTTCTTCTAAATCAGCTGTCGGAATTTTCATATATAAGGCTTCATTAGCACCTAGCTCCATTAATAAAGCTCTACCTTGACGTTTAGTCAAACCGAATAAGGGCAACAAATCAGCAGCTCCATCGCCAAATTTTGTGAAAAATCCCGTAACGTTTTCAGCTGCATGATCCGTTCCTAACACCGCACCATAATTTTCTCCTGCAACTGCGTATTGCACCATCATTCTCTGTCTAGCTTTAATATTCCCTTTATTGAAGTCGCTAACTTGAATAGCTGACTGAGTAGCTAATTCACTGACTAATGCATCAACAGCTGGCTTAATATCAACCACATATTGTTGGTCGGGGTGAATAAAAGTTATAGCTTGTTCGGCATCTTCCTCATCATTTTGTGCCCCATATGGTAAACGTACCGCAATAAATTGATAATTCATATCGTTTGTTTCATCACGCATCTCTTGAATAGCTAATTGTGCTAATTTTCCAGCCAAGGTTGAATCTTGTCCCCCACTAATTCCCAACACGAAACTTTTTAAAAAAGGATGGGCTTTAAGGTAATCTTTTAAAAAAGTAACCCGCTTAGCTATTTCCATTTTAGAATCAATTTTATCAGATACATGTAGTGCTTTTTGAATGTCTCTTTGTTTCTCACGCATACTTATCCACTCCTTAAAATGATGCCACCATTATAACATAACCATGACCATATCGATTATTTTACCGTAAAAAAATATTTAATCGATCCAAACAAAAAAGACCTTACCACAAGGGTAAGATCCTTTCAAACTGCTCACATAATAAAAATTATGCTTCAGCGTTTTCGTCTTTAAGACCATATTTTTTGTTGAAACGATCCACACGTCCGTCTGCTTGAGTAAATTTCTGACGTCCAGTGTAGAATGGATGTGAATCAGAAGTTACTTCGACACGGATTACTGGGTATGTGTTACCATCTTCCCACTCGATTGTTTCTTCAGTTGTTTTAGTTGAACCTGATAAAAATTTAAAACCTGTTGTTGAGTCCATAAAAACTACTGGATGGTACTCTGGATGAATTCCTTGCTTCATTCTTCTTTTCTCTCCTTTGCCCTGAATCATTTGCTGAGACAGAGTTGATTTTTAATCAATTAACATCTTAACATGAATTATCTAGATAAGCAATTCATTTTTTAGAAAATGATACGTCTTTGAACGCCTCAAAAAAATCATCATTGGTCTTTGTTTTCTTTAAGAATGTCAATAGTTGATGAGTTAATTCAATTGAGCCACCTTGCATATTATTACGTAATTTCCAAATTTCCTCTAAGTGCTTAGGCGCCATTAACATCTCTTCACGTCGTGTTCCTGAGCGTTTAATATCAATTGCAGGAAATACACGTCGTTCGGCTAATTCACGAGATAAATGAAGTTCCATATTACCAGTACCTTTAAATTCCTCATAAATAATATCGTCCATTCGACTGCCAGTATCTACTAAAGCTGTTGCCAGAATTGTTAGACTTCCACCTTCTTCAATGTTACGTGCTGCTCCAAAGAAACGTTTTGGCTTATAAAATGCTGCGGGATCAATTCCACCACTTAACGTACGACCACTTGGCGGAATCACTAAGTTATACGCTCGTGCCAAACGCGTGATACTATCCATCAGAATAACCACATCACGCTTATCTTCAACTAGACGTAATGCACGATCCAATACGAGTTCAGCAACCCGAGTATGATTTTCTGGCAGTTGATCGAACGTTGACGATACAACTTCACCTTTCACACTGCGTTCAATATCTGTTACCTCTTCTGGACGTTCGTCAATCAGTAGAACAATTAACTCAACATCGGGATGATTGGCCGTAATACCATTAGCAATTTCTTTAATGACACTTGTTTTACCAGCTTTTGGTGGTGCCACAATTAACCCGCGTTGACCAAAACCGACAGGAGCAAAGATGTCAATCATTCGTGTTGCTAGACGACCATCTGTCGTTTCCAAGCGTAATTTTTTGTCTGGATAAAGCGCCGTTAAGGCTGGGAAATACGGACGCTCTTTTGCTTCTTCTGGATTTTTACCATTAACACTCTCAACATGCATTAAACCATAATAACGCTCTGATTCCTTTGGTGGACGTGCCTTACCGGCAACTAGATCCCCATTCCGTAAACCAAAACGTCTAATTTGTGAGGTCGAAATATAAATATCTTCCTTACTTGACGTGTAGTTAATTGGTCGTAAAAAACCATAACCGTCTTGAGATACAATATCTAGCACACCTTCCATTAAGAAAAAGCCTTGTTTTTCTGCTTGTGCTCGGATGACGGCTAGAGATAGTTCCTTTTTATTCATTTGACTATAATATGGAATTTTAAAGTCTTTTGCATAAGCATAAATTTCTTTTAAAGTTTTATGCTCTAATTCTCCCATTGTTAAATAATCGCGCATTATTCATCCTCTTCACTATCAGTTTCTTCCATGTAAACATCTGCTCCTAAAGCAGTTAATTTCTCAATAATATTATCATATCCACGTAAAATATTGCCAACATTAGAAATTTTAGTGGTTCCTTCAGCCATCAGACCAGCAATTACTAAACAAGCCCCAGCACGTAAATCACTCGCATAGACTTCTGCACCTTGTAACCTCAAACCTTCTTGGCCATTGATGACAATCATATTGCCCTCAATACTCGCATTAGCGCCCATGCGTACCAGTTCTGGAATATGATTGACACGTTTTTCATAAATGGTATCCATAATAATACTTGTCCCATTAGCTGTCATCAGTAATGGTGTAATAGGTTGCTGTAAATCTGTTGCAAATCCAGGATAAGGAACTGTGGTAATATTTGTCGCTTTCAATGGACGTACTGGATTAACAGTAATCGCATCTTCCTCAATTACCATATGAACGCCCATTTCTTCTAGTTTAGAAATAAAACTTTCTAAGTGCTCATAGATAACATTTTGTACCCGGATACCTTCACCGTAAGCTGCTGCTAATGAAAGATATGTACCCGCTTCAATTCGATCAGGAATAATCGAATGACGACAACCATGCAATTCTTCCACACCATCAATTCTAATTTCATTCGTGCCAGCACCACGAATTTTGGCACCCATATTATTTAAAAGTGTCGCCACATCAATAATTTCGGGCTCCCGTGCAGCATTTTCAATCACCGTACGACCTTTAGCTTTAACCGCTGCTAGCATAACGTTAATCGTTGCACCAATTGACACCATATCCATAAAAATTCGTGTGCCCACAAGGCCATTTTCATTTGTTCTTAGATAAGTCGCTCCATGTTCCGTCGTTACCTGAGCTCCCAAAGACTCAAAACCCTTGATATGTAAATCGATTGGACGAGGACCTAAATAGCAGCCACCAGGCAAACCAACAACACCCTCGCCAAATTTAGCCAACAGGGCTCCCATAAAATAATAAGAAGCACGTAAACTATTAATTTTACCACTTGGCATCGGAATAGACACCATTTTAGTAGGATCAATCACCATTCGATGATTATTAAAACTTACTTTAACACCCATCATTTCTAATATTTCCATTAATGAGTGAACATCTTGGATATCCGGAACACCTTCTAAGATTACTGGAGAATCCGCTAGAATAGCAGCAGGTATTAATGCCACAGCACTATTTTTAGCCCCACTAATAGTTACTTCACCACTTAATTTCTTACCACCATTTATAATCATTCGTTTCATTTTAATTTATATCCTCACTTTACACTTGAAAAAAGCTGCTTTTATACTTAAAGCAGCTACCAATCATCAATTATTCTATATTCTTAATCATTCTAGCATATTCTAACATATAAAAAAAGTTATAGTAATTGAAATCATGGAATTAAAAAAGCAACTAGGCCAAAAGGTCTAATTGCTTTTTTAAAAGTTTAAACTAACTTTTTATGCTTTGTCTTTAGAACCGAACCATTCGATACGTTCTTTAACTAAATCAACTACTGCTTGTGTACCAGGAGCTAATAATTTACGAGGGTCAAAACCTTTACCTTGTAAATCTTTATTTTCTTCAATATATTTACGAGTTGCTGCTGCAAAGACTTCTTGACATTCAGTGTTTACGTTAATTTTAGATACACCGTGTGCAATTGCAGTTTGGATTTGGTCTAAAGGAATACCAGAACCACCATGTAATACTAATGGTTTACCATCAGTAACGTTTGCAATAGCTTCTAATGTTTCAAAACTTAATCCAGCCCAGTTAGTTGGGTAAGCACCATGAATGTTACCAATACCAGCTGCTAAGAAATCAATACCAGTATCTGACATTAATTTACATTCGTTAGGATCAGCTAATTCACCAGCACCAATAATGCCATCTTCTTCTCCACCAATGCTACCAACTTCACATTCAACAGACACGCCATTGATGTGCGCAAAAGAAACAACTTCTTTCGCTTTAGCTAAGTTTTCGTCAAATGGTAAATGAGAGCCATCAAACATAACTGAAGTATAGCCAACTTTAATACATTCAATTGCATCTTTGTATTCACCGTGGTCTAAGTGTAAAGCTACGGGAACAGTGATACCCATTGAATCAATTAAATCTTTTACTAAGTCATAACATACTTGGTAACCGCCCATGTATTTAGCAGCTCCCATTGATGTTTGAATCATAACTGGAGCATTTGATTCTTGAGCACCTTGTAAGATTGCTTTAGTCCATTCTAAGTTGTTTGTATTGAAAGCTCCTACTGCATATTTACCTTCTCTAGCTTTTTTTAACATTTCTGTTGCTGATACTAATGCCATAATTAACTTCCTCCTAAATTGGATATCGATTTGCTAAGTTATTGCTTAGCTAACAGTTATTATTTTACCAAACTATTGCCACATTTGCTAGTAAAATCACAATTTTCATATAGATTTCTGAAAATTTTAATCTTAGCTACCTTTTAATATAGACCAAAGCCATGTTCGCTAGTATCAATATAGATATTCTTCATCTGTGTATAAGCTTCTAAAATTGTTTTGTGTGTTTCCCGGCCGATACCAGATTTCTTGTATCCACCAAATGGTGAACCCGCTGGAATTTGATTATATGTATTGACCCAAATCCGTCCCGTTTCAATCTCACGACCAACTTTTAAGGCCGTATTAATATTAGATGTCCAGACACCTCCACCTAAACCATAATCAGACTCATTCGCCAACTTGATAACATCATCAACTGTTTTAAATTTAATGACAACTGCAACTGGACCAAAAATCTCTTCTTGAGCCACAGTCATCTCATTTGTCACATCAGTTAACAGTGTTGGCGCTACGTAACAACCATTGGCCAATTTGCCGTCTAATTGGTAGCCCCCAGTAAAAATAGTAGCACCCTCTTGGCGTCCAGCTTCAACTGCCTTCAAAATATTATCGACTTGACGTTGATTAATTTGAGCACCCATCTGTGTTTTTTCATCTAACGAGTCTCCAACAACAACTGCTTCAAATTTTTCTTTTAACACCGTCACAAATCGATCGTAAATACCTTCTTGAACAAAAATTCTTGAACCTGCACAACATACTTGACCTTGATTAAAAAGGATACCTAATTCAGCCCCTTCAACCGCTTTGTCAAATGGCATATCATCAAAGAAAATATTTGCTGATTTACCACCCAACTCAAGAGTTGATGGAATCAGACGACTAGCTGCTGCTTTAGCAACATTATAACCAACCTCTGTCGAACCAGTAAAGGCTAATTTATTAATACCTTCATGGTGCAACATGTATTCGCCGGATTTAGAACCTTTACCAGTCACAACGTTCAATACGCCATCCGGCAGCATTGGACCAATCAATTTGGCTAATTCTAATAAACTTAATGACGTTGATGACGACGGATGAATCACAATCGTATTACCAGCCGCTAAAGCTGGTGCTAATTTCCAAGCAGCCATTAAAATAGGGAAATTCCATGGGACTATTTGACCAACGACACCAATTGGTTCACGTAAGACAATACTTAAAGTATTTTTATCAAATGCTTGAGCAGAACCCTCTTCACTACGAATCACTCCAGCAAAATAGCGGAAATGATCTGCACTTAATGGGACATCAATTGCACGAGTCTCACGGATAGGTTTTCCATTATCTAGTGATTCCACTTTTGCTAAATGCTCAGCGTGTTTATCAATGACATCCGCAATTTTAATTAATAGATTACTACGATCAACTAATGACCAATCTTTCCAAGCTGGAAAAGCTTTTTTAGCAGCAGCTACAGCAGCATCAACATCGGCATCAGTCGCATCAATAAACGTTGCTAAATGACGATTGTCAATTGGCGAATGACTATCTAATTTATTACCTTCGCTGCCTTCTGTCCACTTGCCATCAATAAATAATTTATAATGTTTGTCTAACTCTAATAATCCAATCATATTAAACCTCCTGATGATAATTTTAATTTTGGTATAGTTGTATTGTATTCGTTTTAATAACACAAAGTCAACCGAAGTGCTTAGGAAATTAAATTGACTTTCATACACACTAGTAAATAAAAAAGTGAGTACCGCAACCAAACGCAGTTGCAGCACTCACTTAACCTAATTTAATCAGTTTCCGTATGTTCCATTTCCTTGCCTAAAAAATAAGAAATAGCCGTTCGAATAACCACAATTCCTGCCAGTGTAAAGATGTCATCGACTGAAGGATTCATAATTGTTTCAATAATATCCGATGCAATTAATACTTCTAAACTTAACAAAATATATGACCCTAAATATAGTTTGATACGATTATTTTTTTTAGCAATCACAAAGCGATCACCGTTTTTAAATTCATTACCAAAAAAATCAAAAAAAGCTTTAACCACACCAAAAAGTAAGATAATAATCGAAAAGCTATTCAATAATAATACAATGTACTTGATAATTTCATGAAAGTACTCCATTTTTAAACAACTCCTTAGCAGAAAAGAGTATCTCGAAAGATACTCTTTAAGTGATTAATTATTCTTCGTCTTCGTCTTCATCATCAGCAAACAAATCATCATCTTCAATAATTGTTAAATCATCTTCAACGCCTTCTGGAACTTCATCCTCGTCGTCAACATCATGATCTGCACCAATTTCAGATAAATCGCTTGTATACTCTTTAATTTCTTTTGCTTCATCTTCTTCGTCTTCTTCTTCATCATCATACAAATCGTCATCATGTTCGATTAATTCTGAATCTTCTGGATCATCATCATTATAATCAATCGCATCATCATCAGAACCTAAGAAGGCATTTACTTTTTTACGTTTTTTACGTCGTGGTTTACTTTCCTCATCTTCGTCAACACCAGATACTTCTTCATCAATCGAATCAATTGGATACCATCCACGTAATCCCCAACGGTTATCTCCTAAAGAAATAAAGCTACCATCTATATTTAAATCTGTATAAAATTGTGGTAACACGTCACGAATTTCACTATCAGCTTTGCCTAAATAATTTTGAATTGCATTAACTAAATCAGAAAATTCAATAATATCGCCGCGATCACGTTGTTCTAAAATAGCGTGAGCAACTTCAATCATTGATAATTCGTTTTTATCGATACCTTCAAAAGCTTTCATTTCCAACTGGCACACGTCCTTTCACAGTCTACTCTCTATAATACAATAAAGCGACTCATAAAATCAATTGTATCACGCAAATTTATCTAAATTTAGGCAGTAAATGATAGGTTCAAATGATAAACACCTATTTTTTCCTCGCCACCAAACAATTCATAGTCAATTTGAATCGCACCAGAATAAGGATTATCCTTTAAGCTTACACGCATATTCGTGGTAAATGTGGCAATATCTAGCATACCAAATGGTGTATGATAAAGTGTTTCTTGCCTTTGTTGGTAGACAAAACGTAATTTCATACGGACATCGCCAGAACGGATAAGTTGGACTTGACCATCAGGCATCAACTTGATTGTCACTGGAATTTCCGTATCTACCCCCTCCATCGACTCATTGTACCGTAAATAGATAACGTCTTTAATTTGGATCATCTGACCGGATAATTCGATATCATGTTCTGTAAACTCATTATTTTGATAAACTTTTGTTTGAATATGAAGCATAATTGGCATTGATTTTCTTTCTTTCATTCTCTCACCTCACCTTATTTTGCTTAACTTTGAAATATTTGTCAAACATTTCAACAAGTCACAAACATTCTTCCTTAAATAATAGGGAACATCATGTATAATAAAGCTATTATGACTAAAGGAGTCGCGATTTTATGACACAAATTGGAACATTATTTGATCAAGGACAATTAACGAACCTGGAACGTTTTGACCCGTTTATTTATACAGACTTACTGACCACCTATGTAGGAGAGACAAACCAGCTGATTTTTCATTTTTGGCAAATGACAAACCAAGTTATTCTTGGAATGAAAGATACTCGAGTGCCTAATTTAACACGTGGCATTCAAAAAATCGCAACACACGGTTATTTCCCAGTTGTCCGTAACTCTGGAGGATTAGCCGTAGTAGCAGATGAGGGTGTTTTAAATTTTTCAATTATTATCCCGGAAAATTTTCAACAATCTAAACAATCGATTGATGATGGCTATCTACTAATGAAACAGCTAATAACTACCGCATTAAATGATTTTGACATCTCAGTCGACGCGCATGAAGTATCTGATTCTTATTGTCCAGGAGACTTTGATTTAAGTATCGATGGTAAAAAATTTGCAGGTATTGCCCAACGTCGTGTGAAAAAAGGTATCGCTATCATGATTTATTTAAGTGTTTACGGTAACCAGCAACAACGAGGACAATTGGTACGTGATTTTTATTTAGTAAGCCTTGAAAACAACTTTGGAACAGATGGTTATCCTCCTGTTTCACCTGAATCAATGGCTAATTTATCTGATTTACTTGGAATTGATTTAACAATAGCTGATATAAAAAATCGTATTAAAGGCGCACTACCGTTAGTTTTTAAAACACTTGAATTGGTCTCAGATGACCTACAAGATTATTTAACTAACCCAAACTGGAAAATTAACTATGAACAACAATATAAGCGCATGGCTCAGCGTAATCACATCATTCAAAGTCAGGAGGAATGACATGAATACTACAAACCAACAAACAATGGAAAAAATTTTCCGTGATCCAATTCATAACTATATTCAAGTGGAAGATCAACTCATTTTGGACTTAATCAATGCACGAGAGTTTCAGCGATTACGTCGTATCAAACAATTAGGCACAAGTTCTTTAATCTTTCACACAGCTGAGCACACACGTTTCGGTCATTCATTAGGTGTATATGAAATTGCTCGCCGAATTTGCCAATCTTTCCAACAAAATTACTCTATTGAAAAAGATCCAATTAATGGTTGGGACAATCGAGAGCGCTTAGTCACACTATGCGCGGCACTTCTACATGATTTAGGACACGGTCCTTTCTCACACACGTTTGAAGGGATTTTTCAGACTAATCATGAGCAGATAACAATTGATTTAATTACCTCAGAAACGACTGAGATTAATCAAATACTGAAACAAATTAGCTTAGATTTTCCAGAAAAAGTCGCTAGTGTGATTCAAAAGACGTATCCTAATCCACAAGTCGTCCAACTAATTTCTAGTCAGATTGACGCTGACCGGATGGATTATTTATTACGCGATGCTTATTTTACAGGAACTGAATACGGTACCTTTGATATTACTCGTATTTTACGTGTCATTCGACCCTATAAAGATGGTATTACGTTTCGAATGAGTGGCATGCATGCTGTTGAAGATTATATTGTCAGTCGCTACCAGATGTATATGCAAATTTATTTCCATCCAGTTGCACGGGGAATGGAAGTTGTTTTAGATCACTTACTAAAACGTGCTAAAAAACTTTATACAAATGACCCTGACTATTTTGATACATATTCACCATTGTTAGTGCCTTTTCTACATGGTAATTTTACTCTTGAGGACTATGTTAAATTGGATGATGGTGTGCTAACAACCAGCTTTATTTTGTGGGCAGACTACTCTGATAGTATTTTAAGTGACTTGGCCAAACGGTTTCTCAATCGTTATCCTTTTAAATCAGTGTCATTTACTGAAGAAACAAAACAGTACTTACCTAATTTAACAGCGATCATCGAAACAGTCGGCTTTGATTCTACCAATTATACTGCCATTAATTCAAGCTATGATTTGCCATACGATTTTTACCGGCCTGAACAAAACTATCATCGTACCCAAATCGAACTAATGGAAGCTGATGGCAGTTTGCGTGAATTATCAAAAGTGAGCGAATTAGTAGCTGCTATAGCTGGTGAAACAAAAGGCGACCAACGTTTCTTCTTTCCAAAAGAAATGCTTGCATCTACTAGTCACCCCGCCTATACTTTATTTGAGCAAGAAATTGCCTTGTTCAATCGATACATTCAGAATGGTGCAATTAAACTACAACCCTAAGGAGAGATTAATTTGTCGATTAAACTTGTTGCTATCGATATTGATGGCACACTATTAAATTCAGAAAGAAAAATTACGCCTGAGGTCAAAGCAACCATTAAAACAGCCATCGAAGCTGGCGTCAATATTGTGATTGCAACTGGACGACCAACTATTGGGATTGAACACATCATTAACGAACTTGATTTGACAAGTGACCATAGTTATTCCATCACTTACAATGGTGCTTTAGTCCAAAATACTGGCACTAAAGAAATCGTTTTGAAACACCCGATGACTTTTGATGACTATTTAGATTTAGAGTATCTGTCACGTAAATTAAATGTCCACTTTCATGTTCAAGATGCTACGACAATGTACACAGCTAATCGAAATATCAGTCCTTACACAATTAATGAAGCTATGCTAACTGGTATCCCTCTTGTGTATCGTGCAGTCGATGAGATGACAGAACAAATTGAATTTATCAAGATGATGATGATTGATGATCCTAAAGTTTTAGATGAAGCAATCACTAAAATCCCTCAAAGCTATCGTGACCGTTTCACAATGGTCAAAAGCGATACCATTTATTTTGAAATTTTAAATAAACAAGCCTCTAAAGGTGGTGCGGTCTTTGAATTAGCTGATCGTCTTGGTATTCAGCGTGATGAAGTGATGGCAATTGGTGATAATGAAAATGACTTATCAATGATTGAAGCAGCTGGTGTTGGCGTTGCAATGGGTAACGCGGTAGCATCTGTCAAAAAAGCTGCAGATAAAATCACCAAAACAAATGATGAACATGGTGTTGCCCATGCATTAAAAGAATGGGTTTTATAAGGCATTTTTATTGTCTCATAATTCTACCGCATAAAAAAGAGGCTGTGACATAAGTAGTTACAGTTCTTAAATAAAAGAATCGAAATTCGAAAATCTTAAAAAGATTTTTGGATTCCGATTTTTTTATGTTATCTATTGGCTTATTTTTCTGATTTACAGCCAATTTCATTATATTTAAGGCTAATACGAGTATTCCTGATTCTTTTTTGACGTTGTTGATCCCACGAATATGAAATCGATTGAAGCCTAAACAAGCCTTCATCCATCCAAAAACTGGCTCAACGTCAATTTTTCTTTGGCTGTAGACCTTAGCGATTATTTCATTTGAAAGTTGGTCATTTTGTTTAGTTTTATGATACTCCCAAGAAGGATTGACCATTATTTTTCGAGTGTGGCCTTTTGGAGTAAGTGATTCAGGAATGACATCTTTATTTTCATCATATCTTTCTGCTTGATATTCTTTAAAATCACGAGTAAACCCATCTTTATCTGTTCTTTTTCGATACCCAATAAAGTTAAAATGGACTCCCTTCGGGTCTACGTAATAATCTTCCTTATCTTTATAGCTCCAATTCATGACTTTTCTTTCATCCGTTTTCCATTTCTTACTTTTTTCTTTAAGCATTGTCCCATAAGGGATAACTGCAATGTGTTCTGAAAAGTTGTCTTCTAGGTAGCGATAGTTTGATTCTGATCCGTATCCAGCATCTGCAACAATGTATTTAGGGACTCTATTTTCTATTTTTAACTTTTCTAAGAATGGTTGAAGTGTCTTAGTATCTGTAGGATTTTGAAAGATATCATATCCAATAATGTATTGATTACTAGTGGCTATTTGTAAGTTATATGCTGGTTTTAACTGACCGTTTTGCATCGGATCTTCTTTAACTTTCATAAAAGTGGCGTCATGATCGGTTTTTGAATAACTATTTCTATTACCACAAATAGCTAATTTATCCTGATGCTCATTCATTTTATCACGTCGAATTTTCAACTTTCTTTTTTTACTTTTTAAGGTACGTCGTTTTACCTTAAACGGGTTAGGTGAAAGTTTAGCTGTTTTGATAACTTTTTCTTCTAAATCATCTAATCTAAGTTCTAATTGGGTTAATATTTCATCTACCATATCCAAAGTTAAATGTGATCCCTCTGGTATAGAACTTGTCTCATATGCTTCTTTTAATTCAGCTGATAGGTTGATGATTTGTTGTCGATTCATTTGATCAAACTTAATAGTACTTTTCTTCCAAACAAAGCTATATTTATTGGCATCAGCTAATAGTTTAGTTCCATCAATAAAAATAGCATCATTAATAAGTTGTTGTTCACGTAAATAAGTAACTAAGGAGTCTAAACTTCTTTGTAATAATTTATCAATATCGTTAGATGTTCTGAAACGGGCAATTGTCCGATAACTCGGAACTTGTTCTTGAGTTAACCAACGAGCCGGTAGGCTTTCTTCTGCTAGTTGTTCAATTTTACGACTAGTAAAAACACTTCTAGTATAGGCAAATAAAGTTAATTTAAGAACTACTTTTAAATCATATTTTCTAGGTCTTCCAAATAGATATGGTTCGCTAAGCTCCAGTGACTCAACTAGTTCATTAATAAACCATGCGGTGTTATCTTTTTTAGGAACATAAGAAGTTGTTATATCTAAAGTAAGTTGATTCATGTTATAATTTGTATACATTTTTAGTTTTCCTTTCGGGAGAATGACTTAACGTACAGGGTGTCACCTGTACGTTTTTATTTTAACTAAAAAAAGCGATCAAATAAATGAATTTTACTCATAAATTTGATCGCTTTTTTGTTTTATTCAGAGACTTATGTCACAGCCTCTTTTTATCTTGTTAGACTATTTAATTAAAAAATATCGCCATTAAAAATTGAATTCTTTACAACGACATAATCAACTTTCGTAATAGCTTTTAAATCTTTTCCACCAGCATACGAAATTGATGATTGCAAGTCTTGTTGCATTTCATTTAACGTATCAGCTAATGCACCTTTATGTTCAATCCAGATTTTTTTACCTTCAACGTTTTTGTGTTCACCTTTTTGGAATTGAGAGGCACTACCAAAATACTCTTTGTATAACACACCATTTTCTTCTTTTGTTTGCCCTGGTGATTCTTCATGACCAGCAAATAATGAACCGACCATAACCATTGTTGCACCAAAACGAACCGATTTAGCAATATCACCATGTGTACGAATCCCACCATCTGCGATTAGTGGTTTACGGGCTGCTTTACTACATCTTCTTAATGCCGATAATTGCCAGCCACCAGTTCCAAAACCTGTTTTAAGCTTAGTAATGCATACTTTACCTGGTCCAATGCCGACTTTCGTTGCATCTGCTCCAGCATTTTCTAGTTCACGAACAGCTTCAGGAGTTCCAACATTTCCAGCTATAACAAACGTTTCTGGGATATATTCTTTTAAATGCTTAATCATATTAATAACACTGTCTGAATGACCGTGAGCAATATCAATTGTGACATACTCAGGAATCACGTTAGTATCAGCCAATTGTTTAACAAATTCATATTCATTTGGTTTAACGCCTACACTTATCGAAGCAAATAAACCTTTATTATGCATATGCTTAATAAAAGGAATACGGCCTTCTTCATCAAAGCGGTGCATAATATAAAAGTAGCCATCACTTGCTAATTTCTCAGCGATTGTTTCATCAATAATCGTTTGCATATTAGCTGGAACAACAGGCATTTTAAATGTTCTGCCACCAAGTTTCACACTTGTATCACATTCAGAACGGCTCTCAACAATACACTTATTTGGAACAAGTTGTACGTCTTCATAATCAAAAATTTTCATTTGTCTTTTCCTCCTAGACATAGTGCATAATAAGGAAACAAAAAATCCGAACAAAATAATTGCTATTATTCCTATTCGTCTTGATTCCTATGTTAATCTACACTATAACAAAAAAAAAGCAAGAGATATTATATCAATCTTGCTTTTTGTTTTATAAATGTTCGTGTTTTCTATAAATTTTGACGTTTCATACTCATTAAAGCCACTATGACACCAATAATCGTCATAAAAAATAAAGCTAAACTAGATAATAAAAATTGACCGGTCTGAGTGAACTGTAACTGAATTGGAATTAATTGAAGAAAACCTAAAATGAGTGACTGACACATATAAAGTCCAAAATAAACTAAAATAGCTAAATTACGGCCTTTTAACATAATCGTTGTTAAAGAAATCAAAACCAGGGTATTAAGATAATTTAGTAAAAAAGAAAACACAAGACCTATTAAGGATAAATTTTCAGCACGAATGGTGTCAATAATATTGGCATAAAGAACCGACAAACTAGCTTCTTGGGATAAACGAAATAAAATAATGAGTCCAGGAATCAAAATTAAAATGGTAGTAATCCCTATTACCCAAATAAATGTCGCACCTAATTTAGAAAAGAATAATTTACGTCGATTGACACCGGATGCTAAAAGTAAGGGCATAACATCATTTTTATAATCCATTGCGAGTAAATGAAATGGATAAAAAAACATAAAAATAATGTTTGCAAACAAACACATAATAAAAAAGGTAACCAATACTCCATTAAAAATGGTTTCCATCTGATTGCCTGATTGAGTCATGTGATCAATCAAATAAGTAAAATAAATAGTGGCTAATACATTCAAAACCGCTAAAGATATTGTGACACCAATATACTTTTTATCTTGTAAATACTTAAAAAATTCTGCTTTAAAAATCATTCGCCCTGTCATTTTTGTATAAGCGCCCCCTTTTAATTAAGTGATTGATCCAGTACATGGACTGGTATTAACTCAGTTATTTCAATCTGTTGTTCCAATAACTCTTGCTTCACTAAAATCCAACGATCATCCTTGATAGTTAAACGAAGCTGTTGCCCATTTTTTTCATATGGATAACCGATTGTTTCCAAAATAGCAATGAACCCTGCTTGATTTGTTGTCTGGATATCGCGCAATTGTGCTTCATCTACTGAGGTCAAATCAAGTATTTTTGCCACTCGACCATCTTGTAACACCATAACTTGATCGCATAAAGTCACAATATCTGCTTTTACATGACTTGATATCAGTAAAGTCATACCCTTACTAGTCAACTTACTCAAATAATATTTAAACCAAGCAACTGTTTCACTGTCTAAGCCTCTGAAAGGCTCATCCAAGATAAGCAGCTTAGGTTCATGTAATAAAGCTATTAGCAAAATTAATTTTTTGGTCATACCATATGAATAGGTTTTAACTTTATGATGTAGATATTCTGACATTTCTAATTCTAAAGCGAGTTGCTCAGCAAGTTGACGATTTTCAGTCCCACGTAATTTAGAAAAATAATCAATATTAAACCAACCCGTTCGATCTTGATAGACTGACATACCATCTAAAACAATCCCAACTGACTGTAAAACATCTGGATTTTCTCGAACATTTTTATTATCGATAGTAATAATCCCTTGATATTTAATAATAATATTGGTTAAGCATTTAAAAAAAGTAGTTTTGCCCGCACCATTTTTACCAACTAATCCATACGCGTAACCACTTTTAATATTTAATTCAGGAATATCTAAGACTGGTCGACGCCCATATGACATTTTTAGTTGCGTTATTTCAATATCCACTTAATCACTCCTTATAGTAACTTATTACCAGCAGCTCGGTACAAGCGATACCATTCTTGTTTTGTCATGGCTACTCGATTTGCCTGCGCCATTTCAGTGATTCGACTTGGTGTCATTGTACCAATTAATGTTTGGATTTTGGCTGGATGTTGACTAATCCATGCAGTAGCAATACCTGCTGGTGTGACTCCGTAAGTTTCAGCTAATTCCTCTAAGACTTGATTTAACTCAAAAAATTCTGGGTCACCAATAAATGTTCCCGCAAAAAAACCATGTTGCAATGGCGACCATGCTTGAATCGTCATTTGATTTAAACGTGCATAATCTAAAGTATAACCATCTCGGTCAATGGCAGCATCAAGGTGATTATTAACGTTCAAACCAACTCGTACCATATCTGCATGCATCAAGCCAAATTGTAATTGATTAAATTCAATTGGTTGCTCACAATAACGCTTTAATAGTTCAATTTGATAAGGATTATGATTACTCACACCAAAATGGCGGACTTTACCTGAACGATATAAAGAGTCAAAAGCTTCAGCTACTTCTTCCGGCTCTACCAAGGCATCTGGTCGGTGTAAGCCTAACGTATCGATATACTCAGTATCTAATCGGTTAAGAATTTCATCAACAGACGTTAGAATATGCTCCTTTGAAAAATCATAGTATCCGTCACGAATCCCACATTTTGACTGAATAACGACTTTTTCTCGGTTAATGCCTAATTCTTTTAGTGCACTGGAAAATGTTTTTTCAGCTTGACCTTGTCCATAAATATCCGCATGATCAAAGAAATTAATCCCCTGTTCTAAACTGGTTTCAATCACCTTTACAGCTTGCCTAACCGTTAAATCACTCATACGCATACAACCTAAACCAATTTGTGAGACATCTAATGCACTGCTACCTAATGTTAATTGTTGCATTATCAATAACCTCCTTGTTTTATATTTGTTGATCGATTAATTCTAAATTCAAGCGATTGAAAAAAATCCGAATATCTTTACGACACAAATCATAACGAGCTTCTTTCAAATGCTCAATCACTCGAGAAAACGACCGATACAGTTCATCATAGAGAAAAGTTTCTGGTACAGCTGGAAATTTTGTCAAAAATAATTGCCTAAAATTATTCATGATGACCTGACGCATCACTCGATTATTTAACTCACACAAAAAATCTTCTAAAAATAACTGTGTTGCTAATTTTTTTTCCATTAAATCAGTTGCTTCTAACACACGCTCCAGCTGTTCTAAACTAAAAGAGTCACGATAACTTAATTTTTTTGCTTGCAATTGAAACGTATAACTTGAAAATAACAATTCCAATAATTGCGTTCGTTCTAAAAACTCTTTTTCAGAAATTTTTGTTTTACGAACAATCACACCTTTATTAGGTTCTTTATATAAGTATCCCTCAGCTACCAACTCATTAATCGCTTCCCGAATTGGTGTTCGACTAATTTCTAATTGATCCGAAATATCTTGTTCAACCAGTTTAACATCATCACGCCAAACTCCTGACTCAATATTTAACTTAATGTAGTCATATGCAATTTTCTGAATTCGTTTGCTTTTCCCCAATTTAACAACCCTCTTTTTCACCTAATTTAATATCTTTAAATTCCTTAATTCTTCTTGTGTTGCTTCTAAATCATCTGTGACCACGGTGACGTGACCATACCGTTTTTCGCCTTCTCGTCTTAGTCGTTCATAGAAGTGAAAATGCCAGTTTGGCTTTTGATTGATTAATCCGCTTACCAAATCAACATTTTGATTAGTAATCATAAAAGTTACTGACGGCAAATAATGCCAAATTGTTGGTAATTTCCAATTGCAAAGACCACGAATATGGACGTCATACTCTGAAAAGTTACAGCCATTGATTGTATATAAGCTATAATCATGAGGACGAGCAGAAATTTCATTCACATATAAATTGTTTTCCTCCGTTAAAAACAATTCAATTCCTACCACGCCACTGACATTCAATTCTGATGCTACCACTTTTGCAATTAAATAGATTTGATTTTTTAAGTCCTCCGTTAATTCTTCTGCTTCAAAAAATGCCACAACATCGCTTAAATCATGATTAACATCAGGAACAGTCTCAACAATAGGAAACAGTGTATATTCCCCATTGCGATTTATCCCAATCGAAATAAACAATTCTTTTTTAATCGATAAAACTGGTTCTACAATACAGGCTCCCTTTTGAATTAGTGGTACTACTTTGTCAACATCTTGACTAGACTGAATAAGGACAACCTCTTCTTCATACGGATTACGTCTTGCCCGCTTTACCATACATGGATAACCTAATTTTTGAATCGCCTCACGCACATCCGATACCACAATCACTGTTTCATAGGGGGCGATATTAATTAAATGATTATTTAAAAACTCTCGTTCTAAAATTCTGTCTTGAGTCACTGATAAGCCCATCGTTCCCTGAGGTACATATGCAACTTTTTCTAAATAATCTAATGCAACAGAATTAACAGATTCATATTCATAGGTAATGACATCACAACTATCAGCTAATTGAATTAATCCTAATTCATCATTAATATCTGATAGAATCTGTTTATCCACAATCGACGATGCCGGACAATTGTCATCTGGGTCAATAATCACAACTTTTAAACCCATTTGTTTGGCAGCAATTGCCATCATTCGACTAAGGTGCTTTCCACCAATTATACCAATTGTCGAACCTGGTAATATAATCTTCGACAAAATAACCTCAACCACTTTCTTAAACAACATATTTTATATATGTTTATCTTAACAACCTCTAAGTGTCGTGTAAAGCGTTAATCAAGGATAAATAAGGATGGCCAATTTTTTTATAATAAAAAATCAGCAACTAGCCCAATGACCAGCTGCTGATTTCCTAGCGTGATGTAACAGTTTTCTCTGTTTTAACTTTAGGAGACAACTCATTAAATAAAATATTCAGTATAATTGCAACTAAGCTTGTCATCACAATGCCATTATTGGTAAACATTTGAACAGTTTCCGGAAATTGAGCAAATAAGTTTGGAACACTGTTAAAGCCTAAACCAACACCAATTGCTAACACTATTAATAATAGATTTTTCTCATTTGTTAAATCAACAGTTGCTAACATTTTTAATCCTTGAACAGCTACCATACCAAACATCACGAGCATCCCTCCACCAAGGACTGATTCAGGAATAATTTGAGCAAATGCGCCAATTTTAGGTAGTAGACCTAGCGTCATTAAAAAGAAAGCTGAATAATATACTGGACGTTTTGAGCGAATACCTGATAGCTGAACTAGTCCCACATTTTGTGAAAAACCAGTGTAAGGAAATGTATTAAACAAACCACCTAAAATAACAGCTAAGCCTTCTGCTCTATACCCTTTTTTTAAATCCGTTTCGGTAATTTTTTTCCCAGTTATGTCACCTAAAGCAAAATAAACGCCAGTTGATTCCACTAAACTAATTAATGAAATAATCGTCATTAAAATAATTGATGATAAATCAAAAGTTGGTTTACCAAAATAGAAAAACTGTGGAAAGTGAAACCAAGAAGCCTCTGATACAGCTTGAAATGACACATCTCCTAAAAAGTAGGCAACAATTGTTGCAATAACTAATCCTAATAAAACAGAAATTGATTTTAAAAACCCTTTGCCTAAAATTTGAATCATGACAATCAACCCAACAGTTAACAATCCTAATAAAATACTTTGTGGATTACCAAATGTTGCTGCTTGTGTATCACCGCCACCTAATTTAACCACAGAAATTGGAATCAGTGTCAGCCCAATAACTGTAATAACAGAACCTGTTACCACAGTAGGTAAAAAGCGTTTAATTTTCGAAAAGAAACCTGAAATCAGTACAATAATGACTCCTGCAGCAATAATTGAGCCATACATCGCACCAATACCATTTTTAGATCCTATTAAGATTAAAGGCGCTACTGCTTGAATGGCACAGCCAAGAACAACAGGCAGCCCAATACCAGTATGTTTTGTCACGGTTAATTGAAGAAGTGTCGCAACACCACACATAAAAATATCAATTGAAATAAGATAGGTCATTTCTTTAGGAGAGAAACCTAAACCTTGACCAATTAAAAGCGGTACAGCAACTGCTCCAGCATACATAGCTAATAAGTGTTGCAATCCTAAAATAGCCGATTTCCCATGACTTTCTGGCATTAGTCTTCCTCCTCAATAATAAAATGTACCTCATTATTTTCTAAAGAAGCAATACGTGCTAGCGAATCCACACGGTACCCTTTATCAACAATCAATTGACGGCCATTTTGAAATGACTTTTCGATTACAATACCAATGCCTTCAACTGTCGCCCCTGCTTGTTGACATAGCTCAATCAAACCTAAAGCTGCTTGACCATTCGCTAAAAAATCATCAATAACTAATACATGATCATTTTTCGTTAAAAATTTCGTTGAAATCGAAATATCATTTGTTACTTGTTTAGTAAATGAGTACACCGAAGCTGTTAATAACTCTTGATTCATCGTTAAACTTTTTTGTTTTCTAGCAAAAATTACAGGTACATCCATCGCTAAACCGGCAAAAACAGCTGGCGCAATACCAGATGCTTCAATTGTAACAATCTTTGTAATACCTCTATCTTTGTACAGTTCAGCAAAGCGTTGTCCAATTTGACTCATTAATTTAGCATCAATCTGATGGGTTAAAAAGCCATCAACTTTCAATACATTTTCACCTAAAACTGTACCTTCTTTTTGAATTTTTTCACGTAACTCTTTCATTATTATCCCCCTCAAAATATAAAAAACCGTTTTTTTACATATAAGTA
Source organism: Vagococcus penaei (assembly GCF_001998885.1). Taxonomy (NCBI): domain Bacteria; kingdom Bacillati; phylum Bacillota; class Bacilli; order Lactobacillales; family Enterococcaceae; genus Vagococcus; species Vagococcus penaei. The sequence goes on along the minus strand of NZ_CP019609.1, from coordinate 1,875,145 downwards.
AAAAAACGGCTTAAAATACCCTTGTTTTTACTTATAGTCTGATAATTTTTGGTATCAGGTAGAGACGGCTAACCATATTATAGCCATATATAAGCTTTATTAATTTAATCCCATTATACACTATTACGAACATTTTTAAATAAAAAATTAAATATTATTAATATTTAATTGAAAAAAGGCAGAATGAAAAGGAGTTTCCTCCTTTTCATTTATAACTAGCTAATAATTGATTATTTTTAATTCGGCTCATCTTTAGACTCAGATTTATCATACTTGGTTAAATCATACGTATTAATGATTCCATTGAGTTTTTTATGATATTTCCGATCTTCTTCATTTTTAGCAGTCATATATGCTGTTACTTTTCGATATGAATCCTTGGTTGTTTTAGTACGTTCTTTATAATCCTGTTTGTCTTGCTTAATTAATTTGATATAGTCTTCAATACTAGTAACATAAGATGGATATTCTTTATAGCTAACTTGTTTTAATTCTGGTTTTCGTTGTTTATTCTTGCGATTGACTTTAAGAGTATCAATTTTGACACTCTTGCCATTATGTTTACCTTCCACTTGATAAAGATTATGGTGGTCACTTAACTTACTTTGACCAGACTGACTTTGAATAACTGCTTCAGCAATCAAAACAGAGGCATACATGTCTTCTTTCTCAGCAACTTTTTCAACATCTTTCGCAATGTCTTCAATAAAGTCTTCCGTTACTTTCGATTTTTTAACGGTCTCTTGGGTCGCTTTTTTAGTATCAAATTGTGTTAATTCATAAGTTTCAATCAATCCGTTTAATTTCTCATCGTAACGCGTATCTGTAGCATAACGCCCTGTTAAGTAACGTGTTGCTTCACGATAGTTTTTCGTCGTAGATTTCCAAGCCGGCTGATAATAGGAAGATACCGCAGATGTCCCACCTGTCATAAGCTTGGCATAATCCTCTAATGATTCTTTATAGCTAGGATATTTTCTAAATTTCGAAGTGATTGTGAACATTCCGCCAGAACCATCATCTTCAAGTGTAGCCATTTCTACTGCCTCATTTTGGTAATTTCCCTTGATACCAAACAAATTATAATTTGGCTGTCTAGCTAACGAACTATTCCCCGAAGCACTTTCCAAAATAGCTTGTGCAATCATGACGGAGGCATACAAGTCATTTTTTTGCCCAATATCGCGCGCTTGCTCACCAATTTCTTCAATAAATTCAATTGTCGATTGGCTTTTATAAAAACTAATTGGTGCCTGAATGATTGAATTATTAGGTTTTGGTTGCTTAGACTGCGTTTGTTTTTTTATTGTTGGACTAATGGTATTTCCTTCTAAAATTTGTTCAATATAATCTCCACCTGAAGGTTTTGTCGAAGAAGTCGTTTGATTGGTTGATGATTGACTGCTTGAGCCTGATTGCTCCGGTTTAGACTGACTTGTTGTTGAATCTTGTGTTGAGATTGTACTTTGACTAGTTTCTTTAATCGTACTGCTTTGACTACTAGATTCCTGGCTATCTGAGGAAGATACTGCCTCACTACTTACAGAAGGTGATTGAGAAAGACTTATATCACTATCTAACTCCGACTTATCTGCTGCTAATACTAACGGATTCGTTACTGCTAATACTAACGGATTCGTTACTGAAAAGAGATTGGTAGTAACTACACTACTTAAAAAGAGTGTAGTCACCCATCTCATTGTTTGATTTAATTTTGACAATTTTTCTTCACCTCGACTTTATTTTAATCGATCAACGTCACCAATGCTTTCAAGTTTTCTAAGTAATTCTGAAAAGATAACTTCTGACTCAGCCTTCACACGTGATAGTTTGCGGTAATAATTACGTGCTTCTTGACTAACAGCACTTAATTCAGTTTCCGCTTCAGCAACTTTACGTTTTGCCTCATAGTTTGCCACTTCAACAATTTGACGTGCTCTAGCTTGCGCTTCTAACATAACTTGTGCAATATCAGACTGATTCATTGAATTAGAATCGCTGTCACGTAATTGTTGTTGAGCCATACGTAATTCAGTTTTAGTACGTTCTAATTCAGCTTGTAACGTTTGTGTGTCAGGATCAACTTCACTTCTTAGTAATTGTACTTCAGATTCAAGTTGTTGAGCACGCTCTTTTTCTTTACTTAATTCAGTTAGACTTGATGTCACTTGTTGTTGTTGTGTTTTCATCAATGAAATTTCTTTTTCTAATTCATTAATCATTGATTGATTTTTTCTTAATTCGGCTAACTCTTTTTCTAATCTTTCAGTTTGGCTTAATTGCTCTTCATATTTTTCATCCATCGTTAATAACTCCTGTTCCATATTGGCTAATGCTTCATTTTTTTTGCTGATTTTTTCTAACTCCAACTCATACTCGTTGGTCAATTTGTTTTCAAGAACTTTCATCTCTTCAATTTTTTGTTTTAGTTCAGTCAATTCTCGTAACATTTCCTCTTGAACAACTTGTTGTTTTTCATTTGTTACTTGATATTCTTGAAGCTGGTTAGTCAAACGGTCAATCTCTTGTAAATAATCTTGATTCACAAGGGATAACTCCTCCACTTTTGTTGTCAACTCTTGATTTTTAGCTTCAGCAGTTGATTGTTGATTAGTTAAATTAGTCACTTCTTGAGATAAAGACTCCTTATCAGCCGATAACTCAACTAAACGTGATTGTAGTTGGCTAATTGTCTGGTCTTTTTCCAAATGGCTTTTTTCTAATTCAATCAATTTTTCTGATTTTTCAACCAGTAATGCATTTTGAGACTCGCTTGCCATTCTCAATTCTTGATTTTCTTGTTTAATCATTTCGTAATTTTCGTGCTTATTCGTTGCCAATAATTCCTGTAACTGATTATCTTTAGAAGCACTCTCATTGGTTATTTGAGTAATTGCTTCAGTCAACTTGACAATTTCTTGTTGCTTAGAATCAATTAATTCCTCATGAGTGTTTAAATTATCTGTTAATTTCATTAGTTCGCTATTTTTTTCAGATAACTGACTTAATAATTTCTCATGTTGCTTTTTATCCAGAGCAGATTCTTGTACTAATTTCTCTAACTCAGATTTATTAGCTACTAATTCTTGATTCTCAGTCTTTAATTGCTCAATAACCTGAACTTGCTCTGATAACCGTCCTTGTTCAAGTTCCATTTCATTAATTTGAATCTTTAACCGCTCATTTTCAGTTCGCAATAAATCTGTTTGACTAACAAATAGTTGGGTATCATCTAGTTCATCATAACTCAGTTCATCCGCACTATTTTGTTGGCTGAATTGATTTTTTTGTGAACTCTTTTTTGAATTGAGAGGGTCGTTAGTGACCGACTCAAAATCAACGCCATTCTGTAAAGTAGGGATAGTCGAATCATCTGGTTCGATTATTTCCTCATAATAATAGTAATAGTAATCATCATCTAAATCATCAGCGGTCGAAGATGATTTGACGTTATTTTTATTTTCTAATGATTCGTCATCCTTATTATCTGGTTTTCCACGTTTTAACCAATTACTAAACAATCACGTCACCTCTCAATTCCTTTTAAACTAAATCTATTCAAAATACTTTTTAGACAGATAGATACACAATGAAATTATAGCATAATGAACATAATATGCAACTTTTTTTAAATCGCTTAACACTCAACTATGATACTGTTTATACACATCTTGCTTCTTTAAATCACGTTGTTTTGCTACCTGCTTAATCGCTTCTTTAGTCGTTAATTGCTGACTATCAATTAATAAATTCACATGAGTCACAATATCTAATGACGATAAATCGAACTCACTAGTTTCGGACGTATTAGGATGCGTATTCCCCGCAACAATCAAACAACACTCGCCTTTTACTGAATGCTCACTTAAATAGGTAATCAATTCTGATATTGTCCCACGAATATATTCTTCATAAACCTTCGTCAATTCTCGACATAGAGTAACTGCTCGGTCAGAACCCAAAATAGGCTCCATCACTTTGAGTGTTTTCAAAACACGATGTGGTGACTCATAAAAAATCAACGTAGCTGTCTGTTGATTTAATTCTGTTAACTCTTTTTTCTGTTCATTAGCTTTTCGGTTCAGAAAACCATAGAAAACAAATGGTTGTGGTGCAATACCAGACGCAATCAATGCAGTAATACCTGCACTTGCACCAGGTAATGCAATCACTTTAATTTTTGCTTCAATTGCTGCTAATACTAACTCATGACCCGGATCACTAATCGAAGGCATTCCTGCATCACTCACTTGAGCAATTGACTCCCCTTCTTGTAAACGAGCTATTAATTCAGGTATTCGTTCACGGACATTATGTTCATGCAAACTTACTTGTTTTGTTGTTAACTCAAAATGATTTAATAACTTTTGAGTGTTACGAGTATCTTCACTCGCAATGACATCAACTTCACTTAAAATTCTGACAGCACGAAAGGTCATATCTTCTAAATTACCGATTGGCGTCGGTACAAGAAATAACTGACCCATTCCTTGCGTATTATTTTTAAAACTTTGTTGTACGTGCATAATTAACTCCTTTAAAAAAACTGGTTAGGACAATGCCAACCAGTTTTATTTTCCATAAATCATACTTGAACAAAAGACACATTCTTCATGATTTTCACGACGCGAACCATAAAAATCTTTACAAACATGAAAACCTTCCTCATATAATTTTTCTAAATTCAAACGTGACTTAGACAACTCTTGTCGACCATCTTCTGGCGCTTCCGTCTTTTCTAATTTATCACGTAAATGTTGATTTTCTAACTCTAAATTTAAATTTTGCTCCAATAACGCATCAACAACTTTTTTCATTTCGCTTGTCTGGATTAACATGGTTTGTAATTTGTTTTCAAATTCAACTAATTCTTCATATAATTTTGTCTTTTCCATGTCATTCATCCTTCTTGTCAAATGATGTATCTTGTGTACTAACTTTATTAATTTCTTGACTATCAAAATCAAATGGCGTTTCTCGGTTGAATAGTTTCACTTTAACAATTTCACTGAGAATATTTAATCCAATAACTTTCCCTTTACCTTCTGGTGTATCAACTATCTCTCCAAAATCGGGTAACTCTTGACGCAATCGCTCATATTCATCGTTCTCGTAATTCAAACAACACATCAAGCGACCACAAACTCCTGAAATTTTAGTTGGATTCAATGATAAATTCTGTTCCTTCGCCATTTTAATAGAAACCGGTACAAAATCACCCAAAAATGTACTACAACAAAGCGGGCGTCCACATGGGCCAATACCACCTAATAATTTAGCCTCATCTCGGACACCAATTTGTTTTAATTCAATTCGTGTTTTATAAGTGGCTGCCAAATCTTTGACTAATTCTCGAAAATCAATTCGTCCATCTGCTGTAAAACTAAAAATCATTTTACTTCGGTCATAAGAATATTCAACATGAACTAATTTCATTTTCAAGTGATGAGCCTCAATTTTTTGTTTAGTCAAAACAAAAGCCTGTTCTGCATCTTCTTGGTTCTGTTTAACTTTAGCCAATTGTTTAGCAGAAGCAATCTGCAAAACAACTTTTAACTCTTCAGGTAAATCGTTGAGAGCCATTTCTTTAGAAGGAATTGCGACTTCTGCAAGCTCTTTAACTTTTTGCGATTCAACAATTACTTTCTCTTTATATGAATACTCCTGATTCTTTGCAGGAGCATAATAATAAATTCTTCCAGCTGGCTTAAAACGAACACCGACTACTTCAACCATAATAGATCCTCCTCGATTATGCCATTATTCGCCATACAAGTTGTTCGGCTACATTTTGAAAACTAACATTAGCATCTAGCTTGCGCCGTGACGTTAATATTAACTCAATCGTTTGGGTTTTAGTTATTTGGTACATCTTAGCTTTTTCCATGTCTAGTCGATAATAAGCGACTAGCAAATCAAAAACCAGTAATTGTTGTGGTTTTTCTTTAGCTAATTTAACCAAATACTGTTGAACAGTAATAAACGCGAGTGGGTTATTTGACTGTAATTGATCAAACCACTTTTGAACGACATCCTTAGCATTATTAAACCATTCATCATTGAATAATTCAACTGCTGTTTCAAGAGATGGACATAATTCTGCAAGTAGTTTAGCACTTCCTTCGGGAATCTGTTGAGCGACCAATTGGCTAATCATCACCTGTTTAACTACTGGAGCTAAACTGACTAATTGACAACGTGACTGAATCGTTGGTAATAGTCGCTGACTGTTATTAGTTAAAAATAAAATAAACATGTCGCCCTCAGGTTCTTCAATAAATTTAAGTAGTGTATTAGCCGAACTGACAGTCATCTTTTCAGCACTTTGAATGATTAGGATTTTTTGTTTACCTTCCATTCCGCTTTTTGTTAATAGTTGTTTCATTTCACGTACTTGATCAACTTTAATTGTTTGTCCTTCTGGTGTAATTGTTAAGACATCTGGATAATCAAATTGAACAACACGTCGACACGTTAAACACTCACCACATGGACTACCATCTGGATTGGGCTGCTCACACAATAATAACTGCGCAAGCCATAAGCCAACATCATATAGTAGTATACTGTCCTGTCCCTCGATAATATACGAATGGCTAATTTGCTTTTTTGATGCCACTTTTAAAAAGAAATTCACCAGTTGCGGTTGTGCAGCTACAAGCTGTTTGGTTAGCGTCATGACCATTAGTAATGATAAAACCCTTCAACTGGTAGGACAAAAACTGTGGCTCCACCGACTTGAATTTCGACAGGTTGTGTCGCATGAGTATCCATTGGAATATCTAAACTTAGTGGTGATGTAATATATTGAGCACGTGATTGACAATTAGCTTTAATGATTTCTAATAACTCATCTAAGCGATCATCTTCAATCCCTACAAGGAAGGTAGTATTTCCCGCTCTTAAAAAGCCACCAGTTGTTGACAATTTTGTCGCACGTACATTGGCGGCATTAAATTCACTTGATAAACGGTTACTATCTTTATTTTGAACAATAGCTAATACTAATTTCATCTGTTCCACATCCTTTTTAATTAAAATAATCAGGAAAATGTTCCCTAACTAAATTGTAACACGCGCTAGTAACAGTTGCTATATCTTGTGAGGCATCAATTTTTTTAATGCGTTCAGGATGATTGTCTAATAAAACTAAATATGCCTCGCGAACTGTTTCATGAAAAGCTAATGCCTCTTGGTCCAAACGATCTAACTCACTGGTTTTTCGTCCTTTGTTAATTCTTTCGAGCCCCACTGCGGCATCAACATCTAAATAAAGCGTTAAATTAGGCATTGTCCCTTGAATCGCGAATTGGTTGATTTGCCATACTTCTTCCATACCTAACTGGCGACCAGCACCTTGATAAGCTAATGAGCTATCGACAAAGCGATCACATAGTACAAGTTTGCCTGCTTCCAGTGCAGGAAGAACCTTTTGAACAAGGTGTTGACGTCTAGCAGCGGCATATAGCAAGGCTTCTGTCCTGTCGTCCATGGCACTATTTTCTGGACTTAAAATAATTTGACGAATTTGTTCAGAAATATCAATGCCACCCGGCTCTCGTGTCACACACAATGGTACACGACAAGTCTTTTCTATTAATGGAATTAACTCTTTAATCAGTGTCGACTTCCCTGAACCATCTGGCCCTTCAATGGTAATAAAAATTCCTTGCATTATAATTCTGTCCTTCCTTCAACTGCTTTTAATAAAGTCACTTCATCCGCATATTCAATGTCACTTCCAACTGATAATCCATGGGCTAACCTGGTAACTTTAATTCCCGCTGGTTTAATTAGCCGTGATAGGTACATTGCTGTTGCTTCACCATCTGTCGTAGCATTAGTCGCAATAATGACTTCTTTGACTTCATCATCGTGGAGTCGCTTAATTAATGAAGAAATATTAAGATCATCTGGTCCTGTACCATCCATGGGTGATAAAACACCATGTAAAACATGATATAACCCCCGATACTCACGCATTTTCTCCATCGACATTACGTCTTTCGACTCTTCGACAACTAAAATGGTTGAACGATCGCGATTTAAATCTCGACAAATGTCACACGTTGCTTCATCCGTAATATTGCCACAAATATCACAAAAATGTAAATCACGTTTCACACTTATCAATGCCTTAGCAAAGTCAGTTACGTCCTCTTCACGCATGTTAATAGTATAAAAAGCCAGACGAGTAGCTGTTTTAGCTCCAATCCCTGGTAACTTCATATAGCTCTCAATTAATTTAGCAATTGGTGTTGGATAATGCATTATTTCCCCTTCTTTCTCTTAAAAAAACAGGAAGATGTCTTCCTGTTTTTGCTATCTTACTATTTACATTCCTGGAATACTTTTAGCATATTTCCCCATAACGCGCTCAGTTTCAGCATCAATCATTTCTAGCACATTGTTTGTTGCCGCTAAAACTAGATCTTGAATCATCTCGATATCATCTGGATCAGCAACTTCAGGTTTAATCATGACATCTTTAACACGTTTATCACCAGTCATTGTAATTTCCACCAAACCATTTCCAGCTTGTCCTTTAAATTCTTGTTGATCTAAATTCGCTTTCGTTGCTTCCATTTCTTTTTGCATTTTTTGCATTTGTTTCATCATACCTTGCATATTTCCCATTCCACGCATCATAATTAATCTATCTCCATTCTATTATTTTTTTGTCTTTGTTTCTTCGTTAATCATCCACAACATCAACTAAATCACCGAATAAATCTTTCGCTTCAGCAACAATTGGTTCAACTTTTTCAGGTTCAGATTGGCCATTTTTATCTGTGTTATTACGGTTCATTTGTGCAATAAATCCTTGTCTTAATTCACCCCAATGTTGTTTAGGAATACTAACAATTTGCGGATTATATTGTACCAAACGAGCCAACCCTTGTCTAATAACTTCCTGTAAGTCAGTATCTTGGCTCGTTTTTTGACAAAGAATATCATAATCAAAAGCTAATACCAGGCCTTGTTCACTCGCCGCGACAGGCTCACTCGCTTTAATCAATGCGCGTTGAGTCACCGTTAACATTTGTAATAAATCTTCCCAAACACTACGTACCTTTACCAAATGGTCCTTAGTTGCAACTTCTAGAATTTGATAAACCTGCTCTTTTGGTACACGATAAGTACTTTGCTTAGCTTTTTTAGGTGTTGCAGCTGACTCACGCTCAGATGCTCGATTTGTCGTTAGACCATGTTCTTTTAATTCATTTAACTGAGTTTCTAACCGTTTGATTTTTTCTTCTAACTGATGTATTTCTCCAGAATCGATTGCTTTCGTTTGACTGGCGGATATATCTGTACCTTGTTTAGTTGTTGTTAATTTAACCGTCAAGACTTCTAAATAAATTGTTGGTTGGTGACTATACTTCATCTCTTTTAAACTGTCATTTAACTGATTAATCCAATGATAAAACATTTCAGTCACAATCTCTTGACTGAGTAATTTAAATTTATCCGTACAGTAGCCAACTTGTGCTTCAACTAAATTAGGGGCCTTTTGATACATTAATAAATCCCGACAATACATTAATAAGTTTTCAACAATACGTTGACTTTCCTTGCCTTCATCTAACAATTTATTTAACAACTCTAAAGCTGTTTCAGTTTCATGATGATAACATGCCAACAAATAATCATCCATCATATCGTTTGTTAAGCTTCCAGTTACCTCAAGAGCATCCTGAAGTGTTAGCTGACCATCGCTAAAAGAAATTGCTTGGTCTAAAATACTAAGCGCATCACGCATCCCACCTTCAGCTGAACGTGCAATTACTTTTAGCGCAGTATCTTCAAAATCAATTTTTTTAGTTGTCAAAATTTCAGCCATATGCTCCTCAATATTATCCGCACTAATTCGTTTGAAGTCAAAACATTGAGTCCGTGAAATAATAGTTGCAGGAATCTTATGTGGCTCAGTCGTTGCTAATATAAAAATCACGTGTTCTGGTGGCTCTTCAAGAGTTTTTAATAAGGCATTAAATGCACCCGTTGACAGCATGTGTACTTCATCAATAATATAGATTTTGTAAGGGACTTGTGTAGGGGCATATTTTACTTTATCACGAATATCACGAATTTCTTCTACCCCATTGTTGCTCGCCGCATCAATTTCAAGAACATCATTAATCGTTCCTTCAGTAATGCCAATACAATTTGGACAGTGATTACATGGCTCGCCATCAGTATTGTTAGGACAGTTGATTGCTTTAGCAAAAATCTTAGCTGCACTCGTTTTCCCAGTTCCACGAGGTCCAGTAAAAAGGTACGCATGCGACACTTTATCTTGAACAATGGCATTTTTTAACGTTTGGGTAATCATTTGCTGACCGACCATATCGTTAAAGGTTTGAGAGCGCCACTCTCGGTACAATGCTTGGTAGGTCACAGTCATCTCTCCTTAAATTTACTCCATTATATTATACAGTATCCACACCTATAAAGGAACCAATAACTTATTATCTCAGACTTTCGTTTGATTGTCCTTCAATTCATACCTATGCTAAAATGGACTTATATTATACTAAGGAGTGATTTCATGGGCTTAATTAAAGCAGCAACAAGTGCTATCGGTGGCGGACTAGCGGATCAATGGCTAGAAATTATTGAACCAGCTAAATTAGACGAACAAACCGTCTTAACAACTGGTGTAAAAGTCAGAAAAAATGAGCGTCGCGGATCAAATAAAAAAGGAACACCAGATTTAATCACAGATGGTTCAGTCATTCATGTTTACCCTAATACCATGATGCTCTTGGTCGATGGTGGAAAGATTATTGATTTTACAGCCGAAGAAGGTTATTATACGGTGGAAAATCACTCAGCTCCTTCAATGTTTACCGGGAATTTAAAGGGTGCTATCCAAGAGTCCTTTGACCGTTTTAAATTTGGAGGCGTGTCACCACAAAAACAAAAAGTTTATTATGTCAATTTACAAGAAATTCGTGGCATTAAATTTGGGACAAGCACACCTTTAAATTATTTTGATAATTTTTATAACGCTGAACTTTTTTTACGAGCACACGGTAATTATTCTATTCAAATTGTTGATCCAATCTTATTTTACACAAATGTGATTGCTAAAAGTAAAGAACAAGTCGAAATCAAAGATATCAATGAACAATTTTTATCTGAATTTTTAACAGCTCTTCAAGCATCTATTAACCAATTATCAATGATGGGAGAACGTATTTCTTATATTCCAGCAAAAAGTATGGCTTTAAGTCAACAAATGGCGACTATGCTAGACGATGAATGGCGTCGCCTACGAGGCATGGAAATTGTGTCTGTAGCTATTTCGAGTATTTCATATACAGATGATTCTCAAGCTTTAATTAATATGCGTAATAAAGGTGCCATGTTAGGGGACCCATCCATTCGCGAAGGGTTCGTACAAGGTTCTGTCGCTGAAGGTATGCGTGACGCTGGCTCTAACCCAAATGGCAGTATGGCTGGCTTTATGGGTATGAATGCGGGCATGGGAGCAACTGGTAATTTCTTTAATCAAGCCTCACAGTCCAACCATGAGCAAATGCAACAACAAGCTCAAAAAAATCAAGCATCTCCCACTGATGACACTTGGACTTGTCCCAATGATGGTACGATTAACCATGGAAAATTCTGTTCGGAATGTGGTTTACCTAGACCGGTGGCTGCATCACAACAAGGCTTAAAAGTACGTTGTAGTGCCTGCCATGCAATTGTGACAGTGACTGATCAACTACCTAAATTCTGTCCTGAATGTGGACAGCCGTTCCAAGCAATTCCATTATAATATCAGAAAGAAGGTTAATTATGAGTGAAGTTCTATCGCATAAATGTCCGAATTGTGACGGGCCTCTTCTTTTTGATCCGGAGCAACAAAATTTTCATTGTGAGTATTGCTTAAGTATTTTCACTGAAACAGATATCTTAAGTGATAGCTTACAACAGCAGCAACAGCAACTTGAAGAAACGAAAGAACAGTTATTCAATCTATATCATTGTCCAAGTTGTGGTGGTGACGTCGTAACAGATGACACCACTGTTGCTACTTTTTGCTATTACTGCCATAACCCTGTTGTTTTAACTGACCGTGTATCCGGTGATTTTTTACCGAATGCCATCTTACCATTTACAGTTTCTGAAGACACTGCTAGAGAAAGTTTTATCAACTGGACAAAACAGAAAAAATTTATTCCTAAAGACTTTTTTACAGCTGAACAAATTGACAAAATCACAGGCGTCTATTTCCCTTATTGGAATGTTGATGCTGATATCGACGGTTCAGTCACAGCGAAAGGGACAAAAATTGACATTTGGCGTGTTGGTGATACTGAATACACCCGAACAAGGCGTTATGATATTTTACGTCAAGGACATCTAACATTTAAATCACTTTTAAAAAATGCCCTGGCTAAAAATATGAAACAAAAGATGCTTGAATCAGTTCAACCCTTTCCAGTTGATGACGTTCGAGAATTTCATACACAGTACCTCTCTGGTTTTCAAGCTGAAAAGCGTGATATTGAGTTTCAAGATATTCAACAAGATGTTGCCTTAGAGTTAACCAACCATACGGAATCACTTTTACTAAATGACGTTATCGGTTACACGACTTTGGCCCCTAAAACACGTCAAGCTATCATTAAAAATCAATCAAATAAATACTTACTCTTACCTTTATGGATAATTACTTATCAAGATACTCAACGTGATGAGCCTTATTACTATGCTATGAATGGTGTCACAGGAAAAGTCGGCGGTATTTTGCCTATTAATAAAATCAAATTAACAAGTGTTTCAGTCCTATGCGGTATTGTCACAGGCTTACTCACTTTATTAGGGGGGTATTTGCTATTTTAAAACGAATTTTAGGTACCCGTATCTCACTCTTAATTTTATTTTTTATTAGTTTGACTACTGTGTCAATAACTGGCTATGCTCAGGAAACAACTAATCAGCGACTTTATGACCAAGCTAATTTGCTTTCGACATCTGAAAAACAAACAATTGAAGACGACATCAAAAAATTCCAGCAACAGACCGGTATGGATGCTGTCGTTGTCACAACAAACACTACAGATGGTAAATCTTGGGAAGCTTACGCGGATGATTTTTATGATTATGGTGGTTATGGAAAAAATGATACAAATGATGGTTTCCTCTTCTTAATTGATATGGAACATCGTAAATACCATATTTCAACAACAGGTGAAATGATAGCAATCCTATCTGGTAGCCGTATTGATCAGATTATTGATGATGCAGCAAGTGACATGAAAAGTGGTAATTATTACGGCGCTATCTCTCTGGTCTTAAGTGATGTGGAACAATTTGTTGCCAAAGGAGCTCCAGATGGGACAGTCTATAATGCTGAAACGGGTAAATTGGAACATATCAAATCGCTATCTCCTATTAAAATTATCGTGGCAATCATTATAGCCCTAGCAACCGCAAGCAGTGTTTTCATTATCATTTGGCGACGTTATCAATTAAAAGGTAGTGTCTATGCCTATCCATATTACGATTTTGGTACAGTCACCCTCACTGAAAGTCAAGATATCAAAACATCTGATATTGTCACTACGCGTCACATCCCCAAAAATAATAATTCTGGTGGCGGTGGAACCCACATGGGTAGTAGTGGGACTAGCCATGGCGGTGGTAGTGGTAGTTTTTAATTCTTTTAATCAAAAAAGCTCATTGACAATATTGTCAATGAGCTTTTTATTTAGTTTAACGTCTTAAATTATAATGGTTTATTTTCAAAAGCTTTAAATTTTTTATGACCCGTTTTATTAAGAATTACTTTTGTAATTTCCATCAATACAACGGCAATTAAAGCTAAACCAATTGTTGTGAAGATATGACTCACGCCAAAATCTTGTGGAATTGAGAAGACTGATTTCAATTGTGGAACAATTGTAATACAGTATAATGCAGAGCAAACAATAATCGCTAAAACAGCAGCTTTATTTGAAAACAGACCGGCTTTAATCGCTGTTTGTGTGTTTGAACGTGCAGGCAATGTTTGTAACGTCCGACTCCAAATTAAAGTAGAGAAAGCCATTGCAACACCCATTTGTGTTGATTCTTGCATACCTATCCATTGTGCAATAATTACCATCACAGCAATTAAAATACCACGATAAATAACAGAATTTAATGTACTACCAGTGAAAATCCCTTCATTTGGATCACGTGGTGGATACTTCATGATTGATGGTTCAGGTTTTTCCATTCCTAGTGCAATTGCAGGAATAGAGTCATTTACTAAATTGATGAAGAGTAATTGTAACGCCGTAAACGGATTACTCCAACCCATCACTAAGGCAAAAATAATGGCTATAATTGCCCCTAGATTACCAGCAAATAAGTAGGCAATTGCCTTTTTAATATTAGCATATACGCTTCGCCCAACACTGATTGCATTAACAATTGAAGCAAAGTTGTCATCTGTTAGTACCATTGCAGCTGCATCTTTTGCAACGTCAGTCCCTGTTCCCATTGCAATCCCGATATCTGCTTGTTTCAAGGCTGGTGCATCATTAACACCATCACCAGTCATAGCTGAGATATGACCTTTATTTTGCCAAGCACGAACAATTCGGATTTTATTTTCAGGAGAAACACGCGCATAGACCGAAATCTTTTGTAAAGAAGTCATTAATTCCTCTTCTGTTAAATTATCTAATTCAGTCCCAGTCAAGGCCATGTCGCCATCAGAAAAAATACCAATTTCACGCGCAATGGCAACAGCAGTCGTTTTATGGTCACCAGTAATCATGACTGTTTTTATACCAGCTGATTTAGCATCCGCAACTGCCTTAAAGACTTGTTCGCGTGGTGGATCAATCATCGCTAATAATCCTACGAAAATTAAATCATTTTCATCTTCTAAATCTAAATCCGTGCTGCCCATTGGTTTATAAGCAAATGCTAGCACACGTAATGCACGATTAGAAAAAGCTTCATTTTGACGTTGTAAATCTTGGAGAATGTCATCAGTCATCGGGATGACCTCGCCGTTCATCAATACTGATGTACAACGATTAAAGACGATATCTGGTCCACCTTTAGTCATCATAACTAATTCTTCACCAAATTTATTTAACGTTGACATTAACTTACGATCAGAATCAAAAGGTAATTCGTTAATTCGTGGTGAACGACTTTGAATTTCACGGAAAGGCTGATTATTAATATCACTAAAATCAATTAAGGCAATTTCAGTTGGATCACCTAACTTGGCGCCTTCTTCAGTTGTTTTCGCATCATTGGCTAAAACCGCTACTTCAACTAAACGACGCTCATCAAATGACCAATTTTCCGGATTATTATTAAACTCTCCTGTTTGTTTATTAGGTAAGTAATAATCTTTAACAGTCATTTTATTTTGTGTCAATGTTCCCGTTTTATCTGTACAAATAATACTTGTTGATCCTAATGTTTCAACAGCAGGTAACTTACGGATAATAGCATTTTGTGATGCCATTTTTTTAGTTCCAATAGATAAAACAATTGTCACAATTGATTGTAGAGCTTCTGGGATTGCTGCTACCGCTACGGCTACAGCAAACATAAATGCATTAACAATATCTTGCGTTAAATTACCTGAGTTATCACCCATAAACAAACGAGCTAACTGAACGCCTAATATAATTAACGATAAGACTAATATCGCAATACTTAATTTTTTACTAAATGAATCCAAACTCTTTTGAAGTGGTGTTTTTTGTTCATCTGTACCTGCTAATAAGCCAGCTACTTGACCAATTTCGGTATGATTACCAGTTGAAGTCACGACATATTGTCCACGACCATAAGTCACAATTGTACCACTAAACACCATATTTTTACGGTCACCAATTGGGACAGTATCAGTTATATCACAAACCGTTTTTTCAACGGGAACGGACTCACCAGTTAACATACCTTCATCTACTTTAAGTGATCCGGCATCCATTAAGCGTCCATCAGCTGGTACATAATCACCAGCTTCTAAAATAACAATATCACCAACTACCAATTCTTTAGCTGGAATACTTTGTTCCTTCCCATCACGGATAATATTAGCATCTGGTGCTGATAGGCTTTTTAAAGCATCTAACGAACCCTCAGCTTTTTTAGTTTGAATCACACTAACTACTGAGTTCAACATTAATACGGCAAAAATGACAATTGACTCAACAAATGCACCCATAATCATTTGAACAATTGCAACAACTAATAAGACGATAACCATTGCATCTTTAAATGTTTCTAAAAATAAGCGAAAACTCGATTTTTTCGGTGCTTCTTTTAGCTGATTGTACCCGTCTTTCTCTAATTTTTGTGTTGCCTGTTGCTCAGTCAGTCCTGAAGGAGATGTGCCAGTTTGTTCCATTACATCATCTAAAGAATATTGATAGACTTTCTTTTCCAATCCATGTACCTCCTATATTTTTATCAATTCCAACAATCGGTCAAAAAAAGAAGACCGAAGACAAGAGATGTGCTTGTCCTAGGTCTCACCATTTCATATGATACCAGAAAATTGTCACCAATTAACTTACTGTTGATATCATAACAACTTGTCGCTGCCGGTTACTCCCCTAATTAAAAGGAACCTTCGATATAAAACAGTATATCGAATTTTATGAAACTTATCAATAAATTTACTCGTAACAAGCATAATTTTAAACTAGAATTTATTAATAATTTCTTCAACATTTTTAATCATAACTGAAATAGTACCGTCAGGATTATTAATGAATTCAATCAAATCCTTGTCTTTAAAGACATCTACAGGGACAACTAGCTCAATTCCATTCGTCAATTTAAATTTTTGTTTACTATATTTTTTTTCATATTTTGGAAGATTATTAGGAATATTTTCAGAAAATTTTGTTTGACTAATTGTTTCTAAGTAATCTTTTTTGGCTTCATGATTAGTATCAAATACTGCGTCAGCAATTTTTTGATTGTCAATTTTACCATCTTCTTCAATACTTTCAAAAATAGCTTGTTGAGTCTGACTAAAAGCTACGTATTCTTCAGTATTATATTTATCTGAAACTTGTTTGATGGCTTTTTTAACAATCTTTAAATTTTCTGATACAGTTGGTGTTGGATCAATTTGTAACCAGCGTTCTGTAAAAACAAAGCGTTTTTGTCCTTCAAAACTATATTTTTTCTCGACTACTTGTGTAGTTAACTGCGCTAAATCTACGATCACGCATTCTTCTAGCGTCTGAGTCATTGAAGGAAAAATAGTCTTATTTAAAATAATATTATTTTGCATCACGTCATCTAAATAAGTTACATGATGCGTAAAACTTGGTTTGTAATTAAATTTTACTAAACCAAAAAAACGATCATCTTGCAAGTTCTTCGCTTCAAAAAATAGTAAATCTCCACTAGGAGCATCTTCACTAATGGCCAAACTATCAAATAAAGATTGTGCAATCGTAGTGGTTGTTTCAATAAAATCATCGTCTAAATTTGACAATGCACTAACTAAATCTGACCCAGAAGCCAAATTCCCCTTTTTAAAATCGGCTTTACTTAATCGTTTTTCAACACTCTCTAAATATTGTTTAACGGCATATTCTTTTAAATCTAATAATGATTGCGAACAAATTAACGTTCCCGCATCGCGATCTAAAATATGTAAAATTGCTTTTGTAATTTCCATAATCTAACCTTTCTCATGAAAAAAAGAAGGAAAAAAATTTCCTTCTTTTTTATTTTTCAGTTTTTTTGTTACTTTCTTTTTTGGATACGTCTTTTTGTGGTGCTTCCGCACGGATTTTATCACTTAATTCCAAAATTAATTCGCGCATCTCATCTTTAATTTGTGGATGCTTTAGACCATACTCGATACTTGTCTTCATAAAGCCAAATTTATCCCCAACATCATAACGAGTGCCCTTATAGTTCTTCGCAAAGACGCGTTGGGTTTTATTTAATGTATCAATAGCATCAGTTAATTGGATTTCACCACCAGCTCCTGGTGTTTGATTTTCTAAAATCTCGAAAATCTCTGGTGTTAGTAGATAACGACCAATAATTGCCATATTACTTGGTGCTTTATCAACAGGTGGTTTTTCCACAAAATTAATCACATTGTATAATTCTGGTTCAACCTCTTTTCCAGGATTGATGATACCATATTTATTCACATCTTCCTTTGGTACCTCCATCACTGCAATGGTTGAAGCGTGTGTTTTATCGTAATCATCAATTAACTGTTTAGTCAACGGAACATCATCTGTCATTAAATCATCTCCAAGCATGACAACAAATGGTTCATTGCCAACGAATGATTTAGCTTGTAAAACAGCATGTCCCAAACCTAAAGGGTGAGATTGACGAATAAAATGTAAGTTTAAACCAGTTGTTTCCTCAACTAATTGAAGTAAATCAGTTTTGCCCTTTTCCTTTAAATTCATCTCTAATTCTAAATTAGAATCAAAATGATCTTCAATTGGACGTTTCGCTTTTCCAGTGACAATTAGAATATCTTCAATTCCTGATGCTCTAGCCTCTTCAACAATAAATTGAATCGTTGGCTTGTCAACAATTGGTAACATTTCTTTGGCCATCGCTTTTGTTGCTGGTAAAAATCTTGTACCTAACCCTGCAGCAGGTATTACTGCTTTACGTACTTTCTTCGACATTCACTCAAGTCCCTTCTCAAATTCTTGCTCAGATTTATAGTCCCGTAACATAATATCTTTAATGACATTGTCAACAGTTTCATTCTCATATAAGACTTTATAAATAGTTTCTGTAATTGGCATGTCGACCTGACGTTCCTTAGCTAATTCGTACGCAGCTTTTGTTGTGTAAACTCCTTCAACAATCATGCCCATTTCCGCTAAAACTTGTTCTAAATTATGACCTTGCCCCAATAATGAACCCGCTCTAAAGTTACGTGAATGAATACTTGAGCAAGTAACGGCTAAATCACCGACACCACTTAAACCAATAAAAGTTAACGGGTCTGCACCCATAGCAACCCCTAATCGACTAATTTCAGCTAATCCTCGTGTCATAATGGCTGCACGTGCATTATCTCCATAACCAAGTCCATGAAGCGCTCCTGAACCTAAAGCGATAATATTTTTTAGCGCAGCGCCCATTTCAACACCGATAACATCTTGGTTAGTGTAAACTCTAAAATAACTGTTAGAAAACAGCATTTGAACGTATTTTGCACTTTCTAAATTCTCACACGCTGCTGTAATAGTTGTCACATCACCAACTGCGACTTCTTCAGCATGACTTGGCCCAGATAAAACCACAATATCTTTTCGCATAGCCTCTGGAATTTCTTCAGCTAAAACATCAGAAATTCGTTTGTGTGTTTTTTGTTCCAGTCCTTTACTTGCATGAATAATAACTGGCTGATTGTCGCATACCTCAACAAATTGTTTAGCTACTTCACGCATTGCTTTTGTCGGTACAACAAACAAAACAGCATCAGCTTCTGCTACACACTCAGCAATCGTTGGTACAGCTTTTAACTCAACGGGCAATTTAATTTCTGGTAAATAGCGTTTATTAGTATGCTCCGTATTTATTTCTGTAATTTGGTCTAAATGATGCCCCCAAATACTTACATCATGTCCATTTTGAACTAAAACCATTGCTAGAGCTGTTCCCCAAGAACCAGCACCTAATACAGCGACTTTTTGTCTCATATAGTTATTATCTCCTTATTATTCTTCAAACTTATCCTATTTAGTATAACATAACAGTTAGTCTTTTTTAACCTTTTGAGTTCGTTGATAAACTGGTGGGTGAACTTTAAGACGACGATAAACCAATAAAGCAATCGCACCAATAAATAAAATACCCGATAGCACTGCAGATACACGAAATAGTCCAAAAGCAAATAAGCTATCTGTTCGCATTTGTTCAATAAAGAAACGACCAAATGAATACCAAATGACATAAGTTAAAGCAATCTCACCTTCTCTAAAGAAGTTTGGTTTGCGTCTTAATAAAATGATGACGATAAAACCGAGCAAATTCCATGAACTCTCATATAAAAAAGTCGGTTGGCGATAAGCTCCATCAATATACATGTTATCAATAATAAACTTCGGTAAATGCAAACTATGTAAAAAACCCTCTGTTGTTACTCCACCATAAGCCTCATGATTCATAAAATTTCCCCAACGCCCAATCGCTTGCGCTAAGATAACACTTGGTGTCGCAACATCTAAAAACTTCCAAGTTGAAATAAAACGATGCTGAGTAAAGAAATAAACGACCAGACCACCGGCAATTAAACCACCATAGATGGCAAGACCACCATTACGAATCGCTAAAATTTGACTTGGGTGTTGTGCATAATATTCCCATTCGAAGATAACATAATAAGCTCTCGCGCCAATAATTGAAATTGGTAATGCCCATAACAATAAATCAATCACATCATCTGATTTCATACCGACACGGACTGCTTCTCGACTTGCTAGCCATCCAGCAATAATAATTCCTGTAACAATGATAATCGCGTACCATTGAATACCAATCCCAAACACTTCAAAAGCCGTTGGGTTAATTTCTGCGATCATATTTACGAATGACCTCCCTTGTCTTGGGCAGATTTATCCGAATTAAATTCAATTAATTGTGCCAAATTATCTTCAAATTTCTTCGTTGCGTCATAGCCTAGCGTCCGTGCTCTAAAATTCATTGCTGCCACTTCAATAATAATAGCAACATTACGCCCAGTTGAGACCGGAATATTAATTTTAGGGACTGGGACATTAGCAAGTAAAATTGATTCTGGTGCACTACCAAGACGATCAAAATTATTATCCTGCGTCCATTCCATCAAGTTGACTACCAGAGAAATTTGCGTATGATGACGAACCGAACTTACACCAAATAAATTCATGACGTCAATAATCCCAACACCACGGATTTCCATCAAATGTTCTAAAATCTTAGGTGCTTCACCAACAACTGTTTGATCATCTTGTTGGTAAATATCAACACGGTCATCCGCAATCAAACGATGCCCTTTTTTAATTAGTTCCAAACCGGTTTCGCTTTTACCAATACCACTAGACCCTTGAATTAAAACACCCAATCCGTATACCTCAACCAACACACCGTGGATTGATGTCCGCTCTGCAAGTTGGTCTTCTAAGAAGTTAGACATCATTCCAGATAAACGTGACGTTGAAATAGTCGAATCTAAAATTGGAATTTTTTGGCTTGTTGCTATATCGACTAACTCTTTGGGTGGTTTATAGCCTCTTGCTATAACAAAACACGGAACATTTCCCTTGCATAAACTCTTAAATATAATTTGTTTTTCTTCATCTGTCATTTTTTCAATAAACGTTACTTCTTTACGACCAAGTAATTGAATACGGTCATGTGGATAATAGTTAAAGTAACCAGTTAACTCTAATCCAGGTCTTGAAATTTCGCTTGAGTCAACTGTATTATCTAAAAAGTTTTCTCCTGAATAGACGTTTAATTGCAGTTGATTAACAATATCTTTAATACTTACCACTGTCATGGCTTATCACGCCCTTATCCTATAATTATCATTTTCGTTACAACCTAGTTCATTTTATCATTTTATATACTGTGATACTAGTTTTCTGTTACTTACGCTAATGAAAAAAGCTATAAATCAGTGAACTAATATTCGTTCACAAATTTATAGCTTATAACTAAAACCTATTTGACATACTTGCTAGCGAAATGATTAGCAACAATCGCATTGATAATCGACATAATAATTGAGATTAAAATGGCTGAACCAAAACTTGAAAAAGCAAAATTGGTTTCACCAACAATTGCTGACGTCATTTGTAACATTGCCGCATTAATTACAAAACTAAATAATCCAAATGTAATAAATGTGATTGGCAGTGATAAAATATGCAAAATCGGCCTGATAATGGTATTTAATAATGTTAAAACAAAACTAGCAACAACGGCAATAAAAAAACTGCTCACATAAATCTTAGTTGGAAAAAGAACCGATAAAGAGATGAACGCCAGTGTATTTACCACCAGGCGTTGCAAGTAAGTCATTAAAAATCACTCCAATCGTCATCATCAGACTTTTTTGCTTCTTTTCGTGGGCGCTGTGACTCACTATAGTGACGGTTGTAAGGTCCTTTATAGGTGTTTGTCGAAGCTGATGGCATAATCAAAGCCATAATGATATATACTGGTAATCCAGCAAAAGCTGAACCGAATGTCAATACAACAAAGATAATACGGACAATCGTTGCATCAATCCCAAAATACTCAGCAATTCCTCCTAAAACACCTGATATGACGACATTATCTTTTGATTTTGTTAAACGTTTTTTCATTGTAGTTTCCTCCTGTTTTGTTTTAACTTAATTAATTTTCAGTATCTTTCAAATAAATTGTACCAGTCGTTGTTGCTAGACGTAGTGTTGCTATTTTCTCAGATTCTTCACGTCTAAACTCAACTTTTTGATTGGTTTTTTCACGACTTTCTCTAATAATGTCAATATTTTCTAAACGGTTTTTGATGCTACCCAGGTTTGTTTTAACCAAAGCGTCTAAACCTACGCTAGCTGGTACGGCAACTTTGATTGTCCCATTAACAAGACTAATATCAACATGATGAATCGAATCTGTCATAGCCGTTAATTTGATATCACCATTAATTAATGACACATCAACATTTGAAACAGCACCCTTAATCGAAATATCACCATTCATCAAATTACCCACTAATGAATCAATCAAACTATTTTTAGCATTAACATCCCCATTCACACCTTCAACTTCTACCATTGTAGCAGATACATTTTGTACAGTCATATCACCATTAGTCGTTTTCAAATAAACGTCTGTTAGTTCTAATTTTTCTAAATGAATGTCGCCATTTAGCATTTTAACTGACATATAATCATAAGTTCTTTCTGGTAAATAAACGACCATATCAATTTTAACGCGTTTATTAGGCACTTGAAAATCAATTTTTTCATCTGTCACATCAATATGGCTACGTTCTAAGAAAGACTCTAACGCTGATTCACCAGTCATTTTACCATATAATTTAATATCAGACTCAATTTTCACATCAGGTTGATCCCATGTCTTAAAGATAACATCCCCATTTGCTACTTTAACTGAAATAATTGTTGCTGTGTTGTTAGGGTAAACAAATTCGTGGCTAAAGCTTTGTGATACCAGTCCGGGAACTTTAACATTAACATCTTTCCAATCAATATTATCATTAACAGATTTGAGAGTTTTCTTCAATAGTTGCCCAATTTGACTACCAGCTGTACCCACTTTATCAGTCACTTGATTAAATGCCTCGCTAGTTTGTTGCTTCCAATCTTCAGGAATATCAAATTGAGATAAGAAATCATCTTTTTTCAATGTTTTTTGTTCTTGCTTCACTCGATTAAGTTCAGTCAATAAAATCGATTTTTCTTCCTCTAAATCGGCTAGTTCACGTTTTAATTCATTAATATCTGCTTCTAGAGTTAAGCGATTAGCGGCATGTTCCGCTGTTAATTCATCCAATTCTTCCATAGTATTAATAACCATAATACCATCTTCTTTTTCACGAAGTTGACGTTGGATACGTTGGATACCTTCCGCATTATGATCTAATTTAACTGACAATAAATTAACTTCTTCAACTAACGCTTCATATTTTTGTTCTAGTTTTTCTGACTCTTCAGCAGTTGGTTCATTATGTAACTGTGCTTTTTTGACTGATGCTGCTTCGTCGACAACAATTTTTTCATCTTTTTCAACAGCACTATTTTCCAATAAAACTAAAGCTTCTTCAGTTGTAATAATTCCTTTTTTGACTAGTTCTAAAATTCGTTCACGTTCTTGCATACTTAATTCCTCCTGTAGTTTTCTATCTATGAGTAACATCTACTAATTAACTCGTTGCTATATACATATTATGCCTAATATTATTGCTTCTGTCATAGGACCTGAGTTGGATTTATTCCCTAGTTTTTAGTCTTATCTCACTCTAAGCAATAATTTACTATATCTTTTAGCTAATTCGTTGGAAAGCCAATACTTTTTTCATCGCTTATGTTAAAATAGTAACAATCATTTTAATCGAGGTGCAAATAAGATATGCAAAAAAGTTTTCACGAAGACCGCCTAGTTGGCTTATTTTTGACATTTATTGGTGGTGCCTTAGATGGTTATACTTATATCCATTACAATGCCTTTGCCTCAGCACAAACTGGTAATATTGTACTTGCCTTAAGTCAAGCTATCGATGGTGATTGGCATAATGTAGGAAAAAAATCCTTTCGACTTTGTTTTTTTGTCTAGGTATCATACTTGCCAAATTTATGATTGATTTCTTTAGAAAAAAAGGAGTCGTTGTCTGGAGGCTCTATATTCTCTATTTTGAAGCTCTAATTTTTTATCTCGTTAGTCTTCCCTTTTTAAATAAGCAGCCAGGACTTGTCACAGTTATCATCTCATTTACGGCAGCTATCCAGTGGATTACTTTTGACAAAATCCAAGGCCGCGCCTACACTAATTTATTTACTACTGGTAATTTAAAAGGATTAACCACCGCACTGTATGATTATATGAAAACAAGAGAAAGCAAGGATTTAGAACGCTGTTTTCATTTTTTATCAGTGGTAATCGCCTTTATTTTAGGTGCATTTTCATCTGCTTGGCTTTATAAAAGTCTTGAGTTAGAGTCCAAGGCCATATTATTAGCTGCAGCTGCGTGCCTACTACTAGCCCTAATCGAAACAGTCTTAGTCGTTCGTTTCTATCATTTAGAGAAATGGCATCGACTTTAATCTAACGGAATTAGTAAAAAAAATAAACAGGAAAACGTCACGAACGCTTCCCTGTTTATTTTTTTAACTCACCGTAAATATCTTGGATTAAACCATCACGACTAGTCATTGGCATTTGATTAGACAACCAAATAATGACTGCTTCATTCCCTTCATCGCCATAAATCAGACTATTGTATCCACCTAATCCTAAAATATCAGACGAAATATTTCCAGAAATACCTTTCATTCGCGATGCCCACAAACCATTTCGTTGAAACAGTTCATCTTGCGCTTTTTGACTAAGAATAACGCCTTCTTCTAAAGCCAATTCATAACGGGCCAAATCATTCACTGTCGTGTAAAGATTACCAGCTCCAAGTAGTGTGCTCATCAATTCTTTTGAGTAAACTAAGTTTTCCGTCCCGTAATCGGCTTCTTGATATTTATATTCTTTCGCGACTAATTGATTTTTTGGTAAGTCATTCCAAAAATAAGTATTTTCCATTTTTAAAGGTTCTAACACTCTCTTCTTCAGACTTTCCTCGTAGGTTTGATTATCTAGTTTACTAACAATTGCTGCTAAATATGCATAATTACCGTTAGAATAAGCATAATTGTGCCGATCGCTATATGTTGTATTAGCAATTACATTATTTAATTGGGCTTCTTCAGTCATTAACACTTCCGTAGCTGGGACTTCTGGCATCATATAACCTGACCGATGATCTAACAACTCACGGACCGTCACTTGATCAGCATGAGGAATCATTGGGTAAAAATCAGCTAAAACATCATCATAATTCAGTTTCCCTTCACCAATCAGTTGACCAATCATTAATGCAGTCATTCTTTTTTGAATCGATGCCATTGGATAAAGTGTATCTGGTGTATTTTTTTGCTTTTTATCTTCATCAGCATAACCATAGCTATTTGTATAAATGACTTTTTTATCTTTAATTAATAACAAACTCCCTTTCAAATGGGCAGCATCGATTAACTGATTAATCTGTTCTGAATTAAAACCATCATCTACAGCATCAACACGCGACTGATTTTTGGTAATTAAATGAGAGCCCAATATCACACTAAAAAGAACTAGTAGCCCAATAACTACCTTTTTTCTAGTTAAATTAACTTGGTTAAATGAACATTTTATTAGTCTCTTCAAATCGTTCCCCCCAAACGTATTGATTTCAACCTATTTGATAATCGAGAATACGGCCAAGAAGACTCGAACTTCCACGGGATTGCTCCCACTAGCCCCTCAAGCTAGCGCGTCTACCATTCCGCCATGACCGCTATATTATATTAGTTTCAATCTACCACCACATAAACAGCCGTATTTTTTTACATTAACGCGACGTCTACGTTTAATTATTTTAGCACATTTTTGGCAAGAATACACATAAATTTTTTGTTCCGATTCATTAACTAGTGATTTGACAAATCGCGGACTACCCGTTTGTTTTAATAGTTTTCTAAAGTCAGTATCACGATGTTGATACCCCTTACCTGCTAAATGCAAGTGATAATGACATAATTCATGCTTAATCACACCAATCAATTCAGATAAGCCATATTTTTCATAGACTTTTGGATTAAAATCCAAGTGGTGATCGGTTAAATGATACCGACCACCAGTTGTTTTTAATCGTGAATTAAATACTGCTTGGTGCTTAAATGGCTGGTGAAAATATTCTAGTGACGTTTCTTCAACTAGCTTTTGTAATTCTTCTGTTGTCAACAGTGCCATCTAATCACCTCTTTTTATTTCTTTTGAGCAGGTTCAATCATTGTTAATGAAATACGTTGTTTAGTTAAATTCACATCTTCAACCCAAACTGTGACAATGTCGCCAACTGCCACTGCATCCGTTGGGTGTTTAATAAATTTAGTACTCAACTTAGAGATATGGACTAGTCCATCCTGTTTCACACCAATATCAACGAAAGCACCAAAATCAACGACATTCCGAACTGTTCCTCTTAGTTCCATCCCAACTTTTAAATCTTCCATACTTAAAATATCTTGACGTAATAACGGCTTGGCAGTATCTTCACGCATGTCACGACCAGGTTGCAGTAAACTAGCTATAATATCAGTTAAAGTTTCTTTACCAATTTCTAACTGTTGGCTTAGTGTCTCAATTGAACTTTCAGCCAATGCTTGATGTGCTTCAGTTGAATTAATCGTCTCAAGAGCAATCGATAAACTTTCTAACAACTGATTGACTAACTGATAACTTTCCGGATGAATTCCAGTATTATCAAGAATTAAATCGCCATTAGGGATACGTAAGAAACCAACTGCTTGTTCATAAGCTTTCGGCCCTAAGCGTGGTACTTTCTTCAACTCTTTACGATTCTTAAATGAGCCATTTGCTTCACGATATAACACAATATTAGTGGCCGTCGTTTTATTCAGCCCAGCAATATGTTGTAGTAGCTCACGACTAGCTGTATTCACATCAACTCCAACTTGGTTCACAACTGTTTCAACGACAAAATTTAACTGATCGGCTAAACGCTTTTGTGAAACATCGTGTTGATACTGTCCAACACCTACTGCCTTTGGATCAATTTTCACTAATTCAGCTAATGGATCTTGTAAACGTCTAGCGATACTAACTGCACTACGTTCCTCCACTTGTAAATCTGGAAACTCCTGACGTGCGACATCACTTGCAGAATAAACTGATGCTCCTGCCTCATTAACAATCACATAAAAAACATCACGTTTAGTTTCTTTTAATTGCTCTGAAACAAATTGCTCTGACTCACGACTAGCAGTTCCATTACCAATAGCAACAACATCCACTTGATATTTTTCTACAAAATCAATAAATTCTTGCTTCGCTTCTAAACGTTTCGCTTGGGAAGCTGGTTTATGTGGATAAATTACTTTAATTGCTAATACTTTTCCAGTTTCATCCACAATTGATAGCTTACAACCTGTTCGATACGCCGGGTCAAAACCTAATACAACTTTCCCTTTTAATGGTGATTGTAACAAAAGATTTTTTAGATTTTCACCAAAAATAGAAATAGCTTGTTCATCCGCAGTTTCTGTCAATTCTTTGCGAATTTCACGTTCAATTGATGGGCCAATAAACCGTTTGTAACTATCTTCGTAAGCTGCACGAATGAACGTTGCTGCCGGACTGTTGGCCACTTTAATTAATTGTTTTTCCAAGTAACCATGGATAGCTTCACTTGGTACCAAAATTTCAACCTTTAAAATACCCTCTTTTTCACCACGATTAGCAGCTAATACTCGATGAGGAACTAATTTTTTAATTGGCTCTGAAAAGTCATAATACATTTCATAAACACTAGTTTCATCTAAAGACTTATCTTTTTCTGTCGTGGCAAACAAACCTTTTTCCCACGTTTGTTGACGAATCCATTTTCGGTATTCTGGCTCATCACCAATAATCTCAGCTAAAATTTCATGCGCTCCTTGCAAGACATCTGATACAGTATTAACTTTATATTCAAGATTGATGAACTTTTCAGCTTCATTCTCAATACTAATAGCCGTTGGGAAAGTCAATAACCATTGAGCAAAAGGCTCTAAGCCACTTTCTTTAGCAATCGTTGCTTTAGTCCGACGTTTCTGCTTGTACGGGCGATACAAATCTTCTACTTGCTGCATCTTAGTTGCAGAAGTGATTTTTTTAGCTAAAGAATCTGTTAATTTTCCCTGTTCTTCAATTAAGCGTAAAACCTCATGTTTACGTTTAAATAATGTCTGAATATACTGATGACGTTCTTCAATTTCACGAATAGCTACTTCATCTAGGCTGCCCGTCATTTCTTTTCGATAACGTGCGATAAAAGGAACAGTATTACCTTCTTCTAGTAAATTTAATACGGTCTTTAATTGTTTCATATTAACATTTGGTAATTCTTGATTTAATAAGTTTAATACTTCTGGCTGTTGCATAATAATTAATCGATCTCCTCATCTTCTAAAAAATACTGTTCAACATATTCAGAAACTTGTAAGTAATACTTATCCAAATAAGTTGATAATAAACTATACGCTTTTAATTCAGCGAATGTTGCTGCATCTATTAAGATATGCCGCTTATCAAAAAATGGTTCTTTGATAGATGATTCTAAAAGTAAATTGAATTCATTGAAATAATCCAAATAATAAAGACAAAATTCTAAAAACTTCGTATTTTTATCAATATTCCGAATTTTTTTGACCCTATTCCAACGACTAATTAATTGATTACAATTTTTACGATGGAAATGATACTGAGTTTTACTAATCTTTTCCATTTTTTCTGGTTGGGTATCAAGTGAAGTAAACAATAATTTAATGTCTTGCTCAATACGTTTTTGATCCTGACTTAATGACTTAACCAATTCCTCACTCGCAACATAATCAATATAAGGATCAAGGTCATATAAATCCTCAAACTGTTCTTGCTCTACCTCATCTATGTGACTGACAACATTAGCCGTCCAATCTTTAGAACCATTACTTGTCGGCAACTCGCTTTTTTCATCGCTTTTTTCAAGTAATTCCTTAGTTGCTTCAGAATTATCTGAGTCAATAGCATCTTGTTGTCCTAACTCTTGCTCATCACTGAGAACATTTTCTAATTCATGCTCTAATTGATGAATATTACCCAGTATCCAGTCAAGCGTTGATTGGGTAACATTAGGTTGTTCTTCAATTTGTTCACAGAGCTGTTGCAAACGACTAAACAACTGGTTATCAGTTGCTAACTCATTATGACTGTTATCAATTGGTAATGTCAACAAACGTTGTTTAAGCATTTCAATTGACTCTCTCTGTGTAGCAATAAGCTCATTTTGTTGCTGCATTTTTTGAGTCAACAACGTATTTTGCTCCTTAAACTGATCCAAAAGACTTTCTAGCTGATTATTTTCATGTTCCATCGTATCAGCATAGTCTTGTTCTTGTAATAATTCACTATCTATTAATTTCAAATTTTCTTCTAAAGACTGGATAGTTTTTTGTAAACCTTTCATTTCAACCAACAGGCGTTTTTTCTCATTTAATTCGGTGATTAATTGACTCTCAGTATTAGCTAAATCTAATTCCGCTTGTTCAATATCAAATTGTGCTTGCTTTCTCAGTTCATCCCGATTATTTTCCAATGATTCTACCATTGTGACAAGTTGATTCGTTTTCTGTTCAAATTTGACAGCTTGTTTTTGATAATAAGTTACTTCTTCTTGCATAGCCTGGAGTTCACGACGCAATTCACTAATTTCTGCCACTTGACTTAACGAATCAGCTTGCTTCGTTTTTTGACCTGTCAGTTGTCCAAAAGGTTGCAAGACACGATCAACTTCATCAAACAATTGAAAAGCATCAAATGATTTAACTTTTTCACTTTGTTCAATATCCTGATTAACTGATTCCGATGTGTTAAATTGTTTTGGGTAATCTTTATCAGCACTAAAGAAGGTGGAAGATTCACTATTATTTTTTGACTCCTCCTTGCTTAGTTCACTCCTTAAGTCTGCCAAAGAATCAAGTTGTTGTCGTTGTTGCTCCACTTGTTGATACATTTGTTGCAACAAGTATCTTTGCTGCCGCATTTCTTCAGGATTCAGTTCTGCAATTGGTTGACTGGCTAATTGTTTTAACACAACTTCCTGCTCTCTAATCTCAGTAACCAGTTGTTGGTATGTTTGATCAACTTTAGTCAATTCAGCACTTAATAATTCTAATTGTGGTGGAACTACCTCTTGCTGCTCATGGTCAGCAACCTCAGCTGTTTGCCTTGCAATCACACGATTCAAACACTCTTCAAATAAACGACAAACGTTATCACATAAAAACAAACTATCCTTCTCAGTTAAACGTTCTTTGCTTGTAAAGTTAAAATACAATGTATTACTTCCCGTCTCGTGATAATTAACAAAGCAATAATATATTGGATAGCGTTTAAAGACTCGACGCCATTCTTTTGACAAGACTCGACAAATAATTAAAACAAAAGGTCGGGTCAACTCAGTAGTGTTTAGCCAACTGACCTCAATTTGGTACTTTAAATCATTTGATGGAGTAATCGATAAAATGATGTCACTTTGCGAATCACTTTTTTTTCGATTTTTAACGTATAAATAACTAGAAACCTGACTATCACTTTTTATCATCTCATACCTCCTATCTACCTTTTCCAATCTACTGTCTACCAAATAAAAAGTGCTGTGTTTGAACACAACACTTACTACACCTATATTCTATTAGCCTTGAGAAAAGTTTAACTGGATACCTGGTTGGTCCAATGCTATTTCAGTAATTTCATAAGTCATGCGTTCAATTAAATTAAATAATGGATGAACTAGTTCATCTACTTCTTCTGCTGAAAAATCTTCAATCTTATCTACTTTACGACCAACTAATTGGACAAATTGCGCAACATCTCCAGAAACAATTGCTTTCTCTAGTACAATTTTAAATTCTACACGTAGACCTAAAATTGAATTACTTTCTGGATCAATATCCATCTCCTCAGTAATTTCAAACGGGTTTAAACTAACATTAATTGCTGTTTCCTCACTGTGTTCTTTCGGTAACGCCTCATAGCCAAATGCTT
Organism: Vagococcus penaei; assembly: GCF_001998885.1. NCBI lineage: Bacteria > Bacillati > Bacillota > Bacilli > Lactobacillales > Enterococcaceae > Vagococcus > Vagococcus penaei. The sequence continues at coordinate 1,843,777 of NZ_CP019609.1, read as the reverse complement.
GAACAAATTCTTGTTGTCTTATTAATTCCATTTTTTCTCCTCTTTCTAGTCAAAAGTTACTCTTTTTCTTCTTACTTTCTAGTTTACATGATAATCTCAATAAAATAAATGAATGATTTATATTTATCACATTTTATTCGGTGCCCAAACATTGCCTAAGTCATCTAAAAAAGGAAAGCCGTGCTTAATTGCTTGATACACAAATTTTTTTGCATCAGTAACTGATTCAGTGACTGATAGTCCATTAGCGACGTTTGCTGCAATAGCAGAAGCAAATGTACAGCCCGCTCCATTATTATTTGTTGTTTGCAATTTAGGAGCTTTAAAATAGGTATAGTTGTGACCATCATACAATAAATCAATTGCCTCAATACCAACTAAACGTGTGCCACCTTTAATGACAACATTTTTCACTCCAAACTGATGGATTACTTTGGCTGCTTGCTCCATATCAGCTAATGTCGTAATAGTCATATTGGCTAATAATTCAGCTTCCCTTAGATTTGGAGTGGTGATATCAGCTAGTGGCAACAATCGTTCACTAAAAAATGAGACGATTTTTTCAGACAATCCAAATCCAGATTCTTTAAGGGCCAGAACTGGATCCAAAATAATCGGTGTTGTTGTCATGCGTTTCAAAAATAATTCAATTTGTTTCGCAACTGCTAAATTTGCCAACATGCCAATTTTAATCACACTTATAGATGAGAAAGCAATCATTTGCAATTGTTGTTCCACAAGCCCTACAGGTAAATCACAAATATCAATAGCGTTAGTCTCTGAGTCTAGTGTGACAATACACGTCAAAACATTACTGACAGATAAATTATGTGCACTAAAGGTCCGAATATCAGTTTGTAGTCCACCCCCGCTCAACGTATCAGAACCAGCAATAATCAAGCCTTTTTTCATTTTAAACTATCCCTCATCTTTAAATTAGTAAAAAAGGACTAAGCCACATGAGCAGAGTCCCTTCACTTCTTAATCATATTGATTTTATTCTTCTTCTGATTCTTTTTCCTCTTTGACTCGGTAAGCCACCATTTTTTTACTGAATAGCTCTCCATTTGTTGGTGGTGTGTAAGTAATTGCATTAGCTCCAGCGTGAATCGTCTCAATAATTGATTCATCTGTTGGCCCACCAGTGGCCATTATTGGAAATGTCGGATACTGTTCTCGAATCAAACGTACAATTCGAGCAGTGTCACGGCCACCACTCACATTTAAAATCTTAACTCCAGCTTGAATCTTTTCTTCAATATCGGTAAATTCAGAAGTTACCGTTCCAATAATAGGAATATCAACAACTTGTGAAATATCAAAAATTGTCTCTTTCGTTGTCGGGGCATTAACAACCACACCTAGTGACCCGTTCGCCTCAGCAAACATACTCATACTAACACAACGATGACCCTGAGTCAGTCCTCCACCTACTCCAGAAAAAACAGGAACATCAGCAACTTCAACAATACTTTTTGTAATTGCCGGATGTGGTGTGAACGGGTAAACCGCAATAATCGCATCTGCATCGATATTTTTAATAATTGCAATATCAGTAGAATAACAGATTGATTTAATCCGTTTACCAAAAATTCGAATACCAGAACATTCTCTAATAATTGATGGTACTTTCAAAAAATCTTTTTTCAAATCAGTGACAATCTCTGGTACGACTTTTCCATTTTTCATTTTTAACCTCCTAAATTTAAAGAGAGACGCACCCTAAACGTCTATCCTTTTTCAACAAAACTAATCATACTGATAAAGCTTGTGACTTTCAATCACATCGACAATTTTTTTAGCATAAGTTGGGTCGGTAGCATATCCGGCTACTTGTAAAGCAGAAGCAGCTGTTTGATAATTATCAGCTAATAAGACTCCATTGTAAAGATATGGGTCCCAATCAACACCATGTGCAAACAGTGCCGCATGATCTAACATACATTCTTCCCAATTTTTATAAACTTTAAAATTTGCTGACACTTCAATCCACTTACCATCTTTAAACTCTTTAGTTTTTAGCTTCACAAAATCATCTTCTGGACTAAATGACTTAATTCCAAATAAATTATTATATTTAGCACTTAACTCACTTGTGCCCCAATCAGATTCCAAAATTGCTTGCCCAATACTAATGCTTGGTAATAAGCCATATTGTTCTTGAATTTGTTTAGCGACAGGTAATAACTCCTGAACAAACTCTTTATTTTGTCGTTGATTCTGTTGTTCTGGATTATCAGTGATAGGGGTATTATCAGAAAGTCCTCTAATCGCAACAAAAAAAACAAAGAAACCAACAAACGAAATGATAGCTATTAATATCATGGGCATTTTATTTTTTTGCCTTGATTTGTACTTCTTTTTAACCATTCACATACCTACTCTTTCAGCTGATTAACGTACTCTTCTAATACTAAGTGATTCTCTGTCATATACTTAGCGTTTTCTTTTCCAACATATCTAAGATGCCATGGTTCATAGTTTATTTCTGTAATTTTTTCCTTACCTTTTGTATAACGAATCACAAAACCATAATCAGCCACATGTTCATCTAACCATTTTCCTGCGTCAGTATCAGAAAAGTTTTCTTCAAGTCCTTTTCCTGAAGCATTCCATCCTGATTCTAATACATCTACAGCTAATCCTGTATGATGCTCACTATGTCCTGGTATCGTCATATATTCATACGTTTTTTTCTTTGCTTCCTCTTCGCTAATCCCCTGATTTATGTAACTATTAATACTTTCGTTGACAACAGCTGTTTGTTCAGCAACTGACCGATAACCAGATATCACGGTTAATTGGATATTGGCATCTTTTGCACCTGTCATTAAAGCCTTGAATGGCTCTTCAATGCGGCGATCAATTTGTTTCCCGCCATCAACTGTCACTAAATCCGTAGGTTCTTTTTTTATTTCGTGTGTATTATTTACCAACACTAAATTCCAATCGTCACGTTTTCCCGGTAATTCTACCTTTTTAGATTCATTAGTGGCAATTTTTTCATGCGACTCGACTGTTTCCTCAGATTGTTCTTTGGATTCTTTCAAGGCTTGGGCTTTTTGATTTCCAGGATGATAAAAAATCAGCGTCACACAGAAAATTAAAACAACAAGTGTCGCAAATATTTTTTTTGCCATGTAATTATCAAACTCCTAGTCTTCATCTACTTCTATGATATAGGTATCGCTTAAGTTTTCGTCAACCCACTCAAGTAAATCAATCTTCGCTTCAGCAATTTGCTCTTGAACAATACCAGGTAAGAAAAACTCTAAAATATCATCGTATCCCCACTCTTGATAACTCGAAATAACCCGTAAGGTAATATGATCACGTTGATTTGGTCCGATGATATCAATCGATCCTTGATTGGTAATTAATTCGACCTTTGCAAGCCCGGCTTTAAGCCAATTTTTAGCAATTACTGCTTTGAGGCGTTTATACTCTGTTACAACATAATTTCTTTTTTCTGGGAACAGAATAGTCTGACGGGCAATTTTTTGAATTAACATCCATTCATAATCAGAAAAAAGACTTTTTAATTTTTGCATGTATTCCGTTGGTAATGCAGCTTTTCCTAGTTTCCAATCATCCCACTCAGAGACTGGAACATTTAAAAATTGTTCACAAAATAATTGCTCATTAAAAAATTGATCCTTCACTCGATCCAACATAATATTAACAATTGCTTGATGCATGCCTATCCATCCCTTCATATATTTTAAGACTATATATCATTTTACTCTTTTTAAACAAAAAAATCATCTTTCATGATAAGATACTAGAAATTTTTAAGATTTAACGAGAGTCATTATTACTAAAATTAACCTTAATATCAATAAACAATTGAATATCATTCAACAGCTGATACAATCGTGCGCGATTTTCAAATTCTGAACGTGTGGCTGGTAGTGGTTTACCTACATACACGTTGTAGACTTGTTCAACTTGTTCTTTTAATGCTTGCGCGTCATTCTTCTCTCCATATTCCTTTGAAATTGTCGCTAATAAAGTAGATACCTCTTTTGCGACATCACTGTCAACATCAATTTCGCGAATTAACCGTGTCATTGATTCTAAAACTGACAATTGCATCCGGCGCATTTGAAAGTACTCAAAATGATAGCCGCTACTTGTTAGTAAGCGATTTTCCTGATGATTCCTAGCATAAACTGTTCCTTGCTTGATACTTTTAGATAACCCCTCAAGTAATACATCACATTCTTCAAATGTGGCTGACTGACTAAGTGAACGTGACAATTTCATTAAAATAAATTGAATAGTCTCATCAACGACTTGTTGATTAGTTTTAATCTCTTTTTCAACATTTGGCATATACAAATTAGCAACTAAAGCCAGCCCAACACCAATTAAAAGTAAATAAATGGCATTTAGTACTAGGTCAAGTGACATACTTTGAGCCATCAGAAAATGTGTGATTAAAACTGAATTGACTGGAATAGCCTCAGCGACCTTAAATCTAGCAGCCAAAGGAATGTAAATCAATAAAAACAAACCAAAAGCAAAAGCATTATATCCTAACAAAGAATAGCATCCATAAGCAATTAAAAGTGCACCTAATAAAGCTACAATTCGTCCAAAGCCAACTTTAAATGATGACTTTTTCGTATTTGTTACACTCAAAATAGCGATGATTCCAGCTGTTGTAGGAGCTGTCAAACCAAAAAAATTTGCTAACAAAATCGCCAAAACAGCAGCTATCACAGTTTTAATCGTCCGTAATCCAATTCGCAATTTTTTTCCTCCATCCTAATAATTAATTAAAAAGTCTAAAAGTCTTATCTTATCTACTAGCCGAATCAGCTACTATCGTTTATGATAGTATGTAAATAAGGGGGAACTTTTTTTGAAAAAACCAATGGTACTTTTGACGACACTTTTTATTACTTTGCTCCTGACCAGTTGCGGCATGACGCAAGAACTCGATTCTGCTATGAGAACAACTTCTGAGCTAAAAAAAGAATTAACTACCCAAAAGCAACAAATTGATACGTTAATCGAATTGACCCGTCATTCAAAAAAAGCCTTTGATGCTGATTTAGCAGAAAAGCCTGAAGCGGGTTTATATGCGACAAAAGAAGGAAAATTGTATCGAAATGTCCAAAAACGGCAGCAATTTATTGAGACGTTAACCGGGCAACAAAAAAAAATTAAACAAACTAAAAAGGCACTTACATCAATTGCCCACAAAGAAGCTGTTGATGTGAATAACCAACAACTACTATCCATTGCCAACAGCTTAGATATTATAACAAATAATTACGAAGCAAGCATTCTTAATTTAGAATCAGTGACTACTTTGGAAGACACTTTATACCAACAATTGCCCGTAGATAATTTAGATACCGAGCGATCAACCATTGAGCGTATGAATGGTTCTATAATTTTAACTGGTGAAGAGACACTTGGCAATATTGATTACAGTTTAAATCTAATTAATACCTTCCAAAAAGAAGCATCCGTTACAAAAGAATAACCAATCGGAGGGAACACTATGCATTATGGACGATTTCATCTAGGGCTTCGAACGCTTAAAACAGCTTTAGCTGTTATGGCCTGTATCATTTTTTTCCATCTAACCGATCGTGGCTCGCCCATGGTAGCGACCCTAAGTGCTGTTTTTGCTTTACGTGAAGACTTACCAACAACTATTGATTTTGGCAAGTCACGAATTCTTGGTAATACTGTAGGCGGTCTTAACGCCTTTTTTTATTATTTATTGCATCAAGAAATAGCTAATAAAGCTTTAGCCGAGACATTACTGATTCCTTTGTTTGTCGCGTTAACTATTATTATTTCTATTAGCTTAAATAACCAAGCAGGAATCATTGGTGGAGTGGCAACTTTACTGTTTATTACCTTTTCTATTCCAAAGGACGAGTCTTTTTTATATGCGTTTCACCGTGTCATTGATACGTTTATTGGAACATTCTTTGCAATTTCTATGAATTATGTGATCAAATCACCTTTAGAGGATAAAACAGAAACCATTCATGAAAAACTTGTTAAAATTAGTAACAAAGAAAAGGAAATCGAACAACTCAAACAAGAAATTAAAGAATTAAAAAAATAAAAGCGCTAGGATTGAAAAATATATCCTTAGCGCTTTTATTCTTTTTAATCCGTTGACTTTAAGGCCTCAATCATATCGACTTTTTTTAATTTACGATGCATGATTAGCATGACAACCAATGAAAAGAAGATAGTTAATAATGCTGAATAAACATAACTAACCCAATGAATGGTTGGTGGAAACATCATAATATCTACTTCAGCCGTTTTTAAAACAAAACCATGCAGTAACTTACCGAGTAGACAGCCTGCTAAAATACCGATAGCCGTTAAAATGTTGTTCTCACGATATACGTACAGTGTCACTTCTCGGTCATAGAAACCCAACACTTTAATCGTCGATAACTCACGAATTCGTTCTGAAATGTTAATATTGGTTAGATTATATAATACGATAAACGCCAACAACGCAGCCGATACAATCAACACCCAAACCACAATCGTCAAACTGCTCATGGTGTCTTCCATGGCTTTTCCAATTTGACTCGTGAAGCTAACGTTAATCACTTTTGGACTATCCATCAATTCTTTTGCCAATTGTTCCTCACGCTTCTCACTTAATGCGTGTTTGAATTTAAGCAATTCGACATTATATGTCGGTTGGTGCCCAAATAGAGTATCATAATAATTTGGTGTCATATAAATAAAATGAAGCGTGTAATTTTCAACAATGTGAGCGACTTTCACCTCATAGGTTGCATTGTCACCAAGATCAATTGTAATATCATCACCTGTTTTAATGTCAAAAAGATTAGCCAATTTTTCATTAATAATCACGCCATCATCTGTTAGCTGATACTTTTCTTGTGTTTGCCGTTGTTGAAAGGTAATAAATTGAGCTAATTTATCTGTATTTTTTGGAACATCTAAGGTAACTTCATGCGTTTTATAGCCTTTTTTCTTTACCTCAACTGTTTTCTGTGCCAACAACAAATGCTGACTATATTCAGGTAAATCATCTCGAACCTGTTCATAATCTTTGTTGTCATTCTCAGATGTATCATTATTATAGATTACAGTCGCATCATAGTGCCAAATTTTAGAAAATTGAATGCCGACAATATCACCAACAGAGTCTTTAATCCCAAACCCTGTAATAATCATCGTCATACAGCCAGCAATCCCCAAAATCGTCATTAACATCCTCTGTTTGTAACGGAATAAATTTCGAGCAGTCACTTTTTGATTAAAGTTTAAACGTTGCCATACCCATGGAATTCTTTCCAGTAAAATACGTTGTCCAGGTTTTGGTGCTTTAGGTCGCATTAAAACAGCTGGCGTACTGATTAAGTCGACTCTTAATACAATAAGTGCTGAAATCAACGTGCATAATAATGCAACAATCAGTGATTGAATCGCATAACTAGTATAAAACGTAATAATGACAGCAGGCAAATTATATAAACTACCATATGCGTTAAAAATAACCATTGGAAAAACGTAATATCCAATAGCTAGACCAGCTAAACTGCCAATCAAACTAGCTAGGGTTGCATAAACAATATACTTTTGAGCGATTTCCCAATTTGTATACCCTAGTGCTTTTAATGTTCCTATTTCTCCACGTTTTTCATCGACCATTCGCGTCATAGTTGTTAAACAAATTAGTGCAGCGATTAGTAAAAAGAAGACTGGAAAAACCGTAGCAATCGATGAAATACGATCAGCATTATCCTCGTATTCTGAATACGCTGCGTTATCATCGCGTCCAGTATAACGATAATCCGCCTGTTTTAATTGGGCAGCCGCTTGTTTTTGTGATTGAAGTTCTATTTCTTGTTTTGTTAAATTAGTAGCCGCTTCGTCCAGTTCCTTCTCTTTATCACTAAGTATCTTTTTAGCTTGTTCTAATTGTTGTTCGGCTAAGCGATTATCTTGCCCTAAAACTTTAGCTTGCTCGATTTGTTTACGCTGATTTTCTAGAGAATCAGATTGTTGTGCTAATTGCTGACGACCTATTTTAATTTGTTGTTTGCCATCTGTAATTTGTTGTGTCCCTGTCGCTAAATCTGATTCAACTGCTTTAATTTTAGCTGCTTTACGTTCATCTGAACGTGTAGATAATAACTCTTTTAAAGCTTTCTCATTTTTTTGATAACGTTTATTATATAACTCACTATAACTTTCGACTGTTACTAAATTTTTATAAGTAACATAAATATCACTATAAGTTGTTGCTTTAAAATTTTCTTTAGGAACTAGAGCGAAATAATCAATTGATCCTTTACCAACCGTCGTATTTCCACGTGAGACTTGATCAATATAGAGTGGTGAATTTACAAAACCGACTACTTGATAGTCAGTAATGGTTAATTCCTTTTTAGTCTCATCATCATCAATCTTAAATGTATCTCCTATTTTTACTTGTCGAAATTCAGCTGCTCGATTATCAAGTACAACTTCATTGGCTTTTTTAGGAAGTCGTCCACTAACAACTCGTGGTTTATTCAATTGATTGACTTGATTTAAATCATACGATAGCAAACGAATCACTTGGTTTTCTTTTTCGTTGACCGTATCAAGGCGATAAGCTCCCTCAGCTTGTTGTACTTTGTCACTTGCTTTAATTAGTTCTAAGTCTGCTTCTTCCAAACCAAAAGGTGCTGTAACAGTCGTATTCATCAATTTTTGTTTTTGATAATAAGTGTCTGCTGTACGGATCATGTCCGGACCTGTCGCTTTAATCCCCGCATAAAAAGCAACACCTAGTAAAATAATTAATAAAATAGAAAGAAAACGCGCTTTTGATTGAAATATCTCACGAATAATTGACTGTCTTAATGCTCGTTTTTTCATTACTCGGCACCTACCATTCTATCGCTTCCGCAGGTAACGGTTGTTCATTAATCTCGATACTTCGCACAACAGCATCATTAATTCGAATGACTCTATCCGCCATTTTTGCAATTTCAGAGTTATGCGTAATGACGATGACAGTTGTCTGATACTGTCGGCATGTCTCACTTAAAATACTCAGAATTTGTTTACCTGTTTCATAATCAAGCGCACCTGTGGGTTCATCACATAGTAATAGTTTAGGGTTTTTAGCTAGTGCCCGCGCAATTGCTACTCGTTGTTGTTCCCCACCAGATAACTGTGCCGGAAAATTCGCTTTACGCTTTTCTAAATTAACTCGGGCCAACACATCATCGACATCGAGTGCATCAGGAGCGACTTGAGAAGCTAATTCGACATTTTCCCGTGCAGTCAAATTAGGGACTAAATTATAAAATTGAAACACAAATCCGACATCAACGCGACGATACGCAGTAAGTTCTTTGGCAGAAAATTTTGCGATATCCACACCATCAACCATAATCATTCCTTCATCACAACTATCCATTCCACCTAACATATTTAGAACTGTTGATTTTCCAGCACCACTTGGGCCTAAAATCACCACAAATTCACCTTGATTAATACTAAAAGAAACACCATTATTCGCAACAATCGTACTGTCTCCCATATGATACCGTTTATAAACGTCTTTTACTTCAACATAACTCATATTAATTACATCCTCCCCACTTCAATCATTTTTCCTATGTTTATTATAGCAAACTACTCCTTTAGTTGGTATTTAGAGAATCTTACATTTTATAGTTTGGAAAAATATCAGATATTATAAGACATGATTGTTTAATTCATTTCATTTGAGAGTTATTTCACTATCTATTTTTGTTCAACTGTTTTTATGTTACAATTAATAACGAGAAAACGTTTCTATAATATATTAAAAATATGAAAGGAAGGTTTAATATGGAAGATCCGGCCCAAATAAAAAAGAAAAAAGATTTCACTAAAATGAGAACACCACATACTTATGTTATTATTTTTTTGTGTGGTTATTTTAGCTTGGCTTTTAACTTTTTTAGTACCAGCTGGGAAATTTAGTACAGAAGATGTTACTTACAAAAACGAAGCTGGAGAAGTTAGCACACGAACTGTTTTAAAACAAGATTCCTTTAGATATTCATATAAAATGAATAAATCTTTTGTTTTTGATCAACTAGAAGAATTGGAAAAAAAACCTGAGGAATTAAAAAAATTAAATGTACCAAAAGAGCAACTAACCGAACTAATTCAATCAGGAGAAAAAGATCTGACACAAGAAGCTCTAGACAAAATTTCGTTAACTGATGATGTATTGTATCAAGAATACGGTGATAAAATTTATGATACATCTAAAAAACTGCATAAAACTGCTAAATTTTGGGGAACTGAAGATTTCAATGGCTTTGGTTTCATGAACTTTGTTTTTGAAGGCTTAGTTTCTGGAGACAAGTACGGTTCAGCTGTAGGAATTGCCGCATTAATTTTAGTCGTCGGAGGTGCCTTTGGAATCATCATGAGTACTGGTGCCATTGAAGCTGGAATTTTTGCCTTCATTAGTAAAGTCAAAGGGCTAGAGCGCTTAGCTATCCCGCTTGTCTTTATTACCTTCTCATTTGGCGGGGCAACATTTGGAATGGCTGAAGAAGTTATTCCTTTTTCAATGGTGATGGTGCCATTTGTCATTGCATTAGGCTATGATTCCATTGTAGCAGTGACGGTAACCTATGTTGCTTCACAGATTGGGAATGCCGCTTCCTGGATGAATCCTTTTAGTGTAGCTGTCGCTCAGGGAATTGCGGGGGTTCCAGTCCTATCCGGAGCAACCTTCCGCTTAATCATGTGGATTGTCATTACCCTCGCTGCTGCCGGCTATACGTTAATTTATGCGGAAAGAATCCGTAAAAATCCGACTAGCTCACTTAGTTATAAAACAGATGCAAAATTTCGTGATCGGTTATCACAAACCTTTGATGAGCATCCAGAATTTAAACTTGGCCATAAGTTAATCTTAATTGAAATGGCTATTGTTTTAGTTTGGATTATTTGGGGTGTCACTCAAAAAGGCTATTATATTCCTGAAATCGCCTCACAATTCTTTGTGATGGGACTCTTTGCGGGAATCATCGCTGTCATTTTTAAACTTAATAATATGACCGTAAATGATATTGCTTCCTCATTTCAATCTGGTGCTTCAGAATTGGCTGGAACGGCAATTGTCGTTGGTATGGCAAAAGGTATTTTATTAGTACTTGGTGGGTCAGATGCCAATGTGCCGTCTGCTTTAAACACTGTTCTACACGGAATGGGAACTGTTTTAGCTGACGTTCCAACCATGCTGGGTGCATGGGCAATGTATGTTTTCCAAAGTCTCTTTAATTTAGTGATTACATCAAACTCAGGTCAAGCAGCTTTAACTATGCCAATCATGGCACCCTTAGCTGATTTAATCGGTGTATCAAGGCAAATTGCAGTCTTAGCCTATCAACTAGGTGCTGGTTTTGTCGATGCATTCACACCAGTATCTGCTAGCTTGATTGGTGTCCTTGGTGTAGCTGGAATTGATTGGGCAAAATGGGCGAAATTCCAGATAAAGATGCAAGGATTCTTATTCATTTTAGGTACCATCTTTATCATTATTGCTGTTGCAATAGGGTTTAATTAATTAAATAAAACAGCCGACAACGAGAAACCTATCGTTGTCGGCTGTTTTTTTTTAAATAGAATATAGCTCACAAGCTACTTCTGGATCAGTATCACAAATCAATATCTCTTTACCAACATTAAATTCATGTTGACGTAAAGTATCTGTCATTGTCATATGTGCCAATTCTTTTAAATTATTTTCACGACTTAAATGACCTAAATAGATGCGCTTAGTTTTGTCACCAATAACATCAATAGCTGCTAATGCACCATCTTCATTGGATAAGTGGCCTCGATCACTCAAAATACGCTGCTTCGTACCCCATGGATACTTACCCATTCTTAACATGTTCAAATCATGATTACTTTCCATTAAATAAGCATCAGCATTCTTAATAATCCCTTTAATTCGATCACTACAATATCCCGTATCCGTCAAAACGACAAAAGACTTATTGTCCTTATGAAATTGATAAAACTGTGGTTCTGCCGCATCATGAGAGACACCAAAACTTTCAATATCAACATCACCTAAAGTCATCGTTTTACCCATATTAAAAATATGTTTTTGATCAACTGCAACTTCACCAATTAAAGGCGTCATCGCTTCCCATGTTTTTTCATTTGCATAGATATCTAAACGATACTTTCTAGCCATTACACCGACACCATGGATATGATCACGATGTTCATGTGTCACTAGAATACCGTCTAAATCTTCTGGACAACGGTCAATTTGGGCTAGAAGACCAGTAATTTTTTTTCCACTCAAACCAGCATCTACCAACAACTTTTGTTTGTTGGTTTCGATATAGAGAGTGTTTCCAGAACTACCACTAGCTAAAATGCTAACATTAAATTGACTACTTTCTTCCAAAAGAATCTTCCTTCCTTCTCATAACTAACCACTTAATTTTTAACTTCAGACACATTTGACGTAATAATGGCACTTGTAAAAGCATTTACACGTTCAATTTGCGAATTATTTTTATTATTATTAACTTCTATAAACCATGTTGGGATATAGATACCCTTTTCTCGAACCGTAAAAATTTTAGAATAACCCAATTGAATGCGGCTAATTTTAGAATTAACTGGCAAACGATTATTTGTATACAAACTAATAACCGCATCTCGCTCAGAAATTAACGATTGTTTTTCCCGTAGTGGTTCAATATCGGATGATAACATATTTTGGTCATAACTTTCAACAAAAGTTATTCCTGCTTGACTTTGATCGACTGTCACGCTAAGAATCGATGTATCATCTAAGAAGGGAATTCCTTCCCATTCTTGCGTAAAGACAAATTTATTTTTGTCTTTACTCCGTGACTGATCAAATACATATGCCTTACCATTAATGACATTTTCAGGATTGAGAATAAAGTGTTCTAAACTATTTACATCCACTTTTTCTAATATATTGACTTCACTATTACTCATAAATGTGCTGTGTAAAACAGAATTAGTAATTGCCCACTCTTGATTCTTTAGTTGTTTTCTTGCTTGTTCTGCTAAATTAACGTCGCTAGCAGCTAGATAATAACCTTCCTTAATTTCTTCAGATAGATTAGTTGGCGCCGTAATTTCATCTTGTTTCAATCGTTCTTCGATATGCTCAGAGATTGTCCCAGCCGTTAGTGGTTGATTAGGTATTCGGGTTTCTTGATAAGTATAAAACAAAAAAATATTCATCAAGAAAAAAACAACTAAAAAGATTCCTTCAACACGCTTAAAATCCATTAGTCATCTCTCCCTTCTCTAAACGGTTCTTTAGCTTGTAACAATCTTTTCACTTGCTCACTTGATTGCCACTCTCCATCATATTTCAAATACCACTTAGGCACTAAATCGACCACTTGTCTAGTATCTGAATTTGATTGCCATTCGTAGCCAATTTGAATGTCCTTAATTTTCCCCTTGTCTATACCTAAAGATTCCAACTCATCAATCATTTGTTGAGTTGGTGGCAAACTAACCGTCTCCTCTGAAGGAATAGGTATTTGAATGGTCTCTTGATTGGTTGCAATATGTACATTTTTTTGATTTTGAACCGTAATATCTAGAGTTCCTTTAAAATCTTCTCCAAAAACCGGAAATCCTTCAACATAATTACGATAAGTTATATCGCTTCCTGTATTATCAAAATAACGGATTGTGCCTAGTGTACTACCCAAATTTTCAACATAGCGAAATGTATTAGAATATAAATCATTTGACGTATTTTGTAGCTTGCCAAAATAATTAACTTCACCATTTCTTGATTGAATAGTCAACGATTCACCTTCACCATTTGATAAATTGACATCGTCTCCGCCTTCACTTGAAAACAAATCTTCTGATTGATAGAAAAAAGCTTTCGAAAAAGTCGTAAATGATTGGGTAGCTACTATGTAACTATAAGTTTTTAGTTTTGACTCTTTGGTTAAATAATAAACATCAGCTAAATTATTTTTTGTCATTTCCACGTCATAATAATTGGTTTGTTTATCATCCAGTAATTTATCAAATTTACTTAAATCACCATCAATAGTAAATGCAGCAAGCATTTCTTTATTACGATTAGCAAAATATAACTTATGATTATCTAAATCAATAACAATACGACTAAATTTTAAGTGATCAACATTTGTTGATTCTCGTACATCTAGCTGATAATTTTCTAAATAAAATCCAATTGGTAGCTCTGTCGGGAAACTTAAGTCAATATTTCGAAAAGGTGTCGCTATTAATTGATTAATCTCTGTCCGATTTAGTGAATGACCATCTTTAAACCCTAACTGAGTTAACTCTTGCTGAATATTGCTAATTAGCGACTCACGATTAGTATACATAGTGACTGTCTTATCTTTTCGATAAAAAAGCTTAGTTGGCACGTAAACATCTGTCACTTTTTTCTTTTGAATAATATCATTTGCCTTATGATTGGCGTCCTCTAATCTATGATTGGAAGGTTTTGTCCAAATTTTCCATGATAACACCAAACTTAGTAAAATCATGAAAATTAGACTAACTTTAATCAATTTATCTCCAACTGATTTCATTCCCAAAGGTCCTCCTCATAAGGTTCATAGGGTAATGAGATGAAAAAGGTTGAGCCTTTGCCCTCTTCACTTTCAGCCCAGATACTACCACCATGCGCCTGTACTGATTCACGTGAAATTGCCAAGCCTAAACCAGAACCACCCATCGCACGTGATCGTGCTTTATCTACACGATAAAAACGGTCAAAAACTCGACCTAAATTCTGTTTGGGGATTCCTAGTCCTTCATCCGAAATACTCACGATGACATTTTTATGAGTTTCCAAGAGACGACATGTAATCATGCCACCATCTGGAGAATACTTGATTGCATTATTCAAGATATTATCCAAGACTTGAATCATCCGATCTGTATCAATTTCTACCCATATTGTTCGTTTAGTAAATTCACGTTTAATACTATAATTATTATCATTATCTTTAACTACCATATCAAAACGGTCTAGTACATAATTAAATAATTCATTCAAATTGACTAATTCTTTTTTCAATTCGACTTTGTTATTATCCATCCGCGAAAGTTGCAGCAAATCATTAATCATACGAATCATTCGACTGGTTTCTTCCTGTGTCACTTTTAAAAACTGTGGTGCGATTTCGGGATCTTGCCAAGCACCATCTGAAAGAGCTTCTAAATAGCTACGCATACTTGTTAGAGGTGTCCGCAATTCGTGTGAAACATTCGATACAAATTGACGTCGTTCTTCCTCATCACGTTGTTTTTCAGTTACATCATGCAGCACACACACTAATCCACTGATAAAACCAGATTCACGACGAATCATTGAAAATTCTGCTTGGACTAAAAGCGTTTGATCAGTAGATGTAGTCAAATCAATCAAAATACTTTCTTGTTGCTCAAGTAATGTTCGAAAAGTATAACTTTCATCTAATTTTAAAATGTCTAAAATTGACATTCCAAGCGCTTCTTCGTTAGTTAAATCCAATAACTCAAGTGCTGTTTCATTAATTAAGATTAGATGCCCCCTGCGATCAGTTCCGATAACGCCATCTGTCATATGTGACAACACGCTATCCAAACGTCGCCGTTCGGCTTCAGTAATTTCTTGTGCTTCTTCAATTCTAGCGGACAATTCATTAAAGGTTTCACCCAACTGACCAAGTTCATCTTTTCCATAAACTTCAACTTTATGTGAATAGTCTCCATTTGCAATTCGTTCCGCTTGTTGCTTCATCTCTCCAATTGGTTTGGTGATAGTCC
Source organism: Vagococcus penaei (assembly GCF_001998885.1). Lineage (NCBI taxonomy): Bacteria > Bacillati > Bacillota > Bacilli > Lactobacillales > Enterococcaceae > Vagococcus > Vagococcus penaei. The sequence continues at coordinate 1,827,940 of NZ_CP019609.1, read as the reverse complement.
TAGCAACTAACAAAGCAATGATTAAGGAAAAGACGAGTGCAATCATCGACGCATAGAAAAAGATTAATGCGATATCATTGACTTGCTGATACTTACTTTCAATATCACTTTTGACATAAATAAAACCAATCACTGCATCACCAGTTGGCGAATAAATCTGTTGGATATTAACCAATACTCGGCGACCAGTGTCTGGATCTGTTTGTTCCTCTTTACGTTGCGAAAAAGTATTAAACAATTCAAAATCATTTTTCTTTCCAACATCATCTTGTAAATTAGGGTCACTCGTCACAATCACGACGCCTTTATCATCAACCAGACGCGCTTCTAAAATATCGCTTTTAGAAAATTCAGCTAACGTTCGTTTCAATGTTGAGTCCTTATTATCTTCTTGATATTTCATTAATTCACCGCTAATGTTCGTCGCTAATGTCTCAACTTGAGAGGTAATATTTTCTTCAAAAGTCTTTGTCGTTGTCGCCTCTAACTCACGAATAAAAATTGCACCAATAATTTCAACTGAAATCATCAACAGCAAAACAAAAACTAGTGCAATTTTAAAATGAACAGAAGCAAAAAAGCGAATTCTTTTGTTCATAGATGACTTACTCCTAATCTTGTTCAGGATTTCTTAAATAATAACCGACACCACGACGTGTCACTAACCATGTTGGATGACTAGGATTATCTTCAATTTTTTCACGTAATCGACGTACCGTTACATCAACCGTCCGAACGTCACCAAAATAATCATACCCCCAAACAGTTTGTAATAAGTGCTCACGCGTCATTACTTGTCCAATGTGTTTAGCCAAATAATGCAATAACTCGAACTCACGATGTGTTAATTCAATGGTTTCACCCCGTTTTGAGACAATATAAGCATCTGGGTGAATTGTTAACGCACCAACACTTAATTCATTGGTTTCTTCTTCTTCTGGTTTTTGCTTTGGTTGTCCTTGTCGGCGTAAGTTAGCCTTAACCCGTGCAACGAGTTCACGGTTTGAAAACGGCTTTGTCACATAATCATCGGCACCTAATTCTAATCCTAATACTTTATCTATTTCAGAATCTTTTGCTGTCACCATAATGATTGGCATATCATAATTTTTTCGAACTTCACGACAAACTTCTAGGCCATCTTTTTTAGGTAACATTAAATCAAGTAAAATCAAGTCTGGTTCCACTTCTGTTACCATTTCAACAGCTTCTTCACCGTCAAATGCTGTATAAACCTCATATCCTTCTTTTGTTAAATTAAACTTAACAATATCTGAGATTGGTTTTTCGTCGTCAACAACTAATATTTTTTTCATGTTGGCTGTCCTCCTATTGTTCACTCTTATCATTTGATAAGTATCCCTTCTATTATACATTATTTTTCTATCTTAAAACACTATTTACCAAATCCCTACTTACTATTACTTAGTTTACTGTCATTTACTCTTTTTTTTGCGTATCGATAAGCAAAAAATGAAAACGCTACACAAGCTTATTTTATCCACATTTTTATTAATAAACAAAAAAATATTTTATTTTTCTATATCTTTTTATTGTTATTTTAAGTAATTTAATTTATTATAATAGTATAAGTTATTAATTTAATTTATTCGGCTATTCTGTAGATACCTGTTTAGTTTCCCCTTCCCTTACATAACTTTATCTTGTATCTACAAATAAGTAGGGACTCGTCTCTACTTTTTTATCCAACAATATTACAATAAACTAACGTTTTATGGTAATATATTGCCTAAAAAACATTCTAAAGTTTGAGCAATTTTGCTAAACTTTAGAATGTTTTTTATTCTGGAAAAGATTCTCCGCTGATATAACTCGTATAGATGAGACTATTTGTGATACTTTCACCATTAATTAGTTGCATTAGTTTTTCAACGCTTAACATACCCCAACGTTTTTTTGAAAATCCAATGGTCGCAATTGTTGGTGATACAATAGTACTGTAATCAGCATTATCAAATCCAATGATATTGACGTCACGACCAATAACTAAATCTGTCCCTTTAAAAAAGTCATACATTCCAATAACCATCTCATCATTGAAGGAAAAAATTGAAATAGGATATACTTCCGTCGTTCGATAAATTTTTTCAGCAATCCGATTGCCCGATTGAGCATTAAAATCACCAATATAAATCTGATAGTCAATACCATAGCGAACTAGTTCTTTTTCAGCAGCTTCTAAGCGCTTACGACTATCATAAGAATTCTCAGGTCCCGTTACTAAGTAGGTTGCTTTAGCTGGTTTTTCGACAAGTTTTTCAATAGCTAAAGTCGCTCCCCCCATATTATCCAGTAGCACATGACCTAAATTATCACCTGATACTTCACGGTCAAGCGTCACTAACTTGTAACCTGCTTTACCGTATTTCTCAATCTCAGCTGTATCAAATGTCCAATCTAGAATAATCACACCATCTACCATTCGTTCAGGAATAAATAAATGTGACCGTTTACCACTACAAACAATCATCTCATAGTCATACGATTCTAAACCGTACTTAATACCATCTAATAATTCACCATAAAAACTACCAGAGTAATCAGCTAGATAAACACCAATAATTTTCGTTTCACGGCGTTTTAAAGCTTTGGCAGCCATATTTGGTACATAGTTCATCTCTTTTGCAATTTTTTCAATTCGCTGTCGTGTTTCTTCCGTTACCTTATCACTTCCATTTAATGCATAAGACACCGTTGAAATTGATACCCCTGCCTCTTTTGCAATATCTCTGATACCAACCATTTACATCTCTCCAATAAATATTTCGATTTCGTTTTCTCCTTCTTTTGTCCATTGATTAAACTGTTCTTTTGATACAACTAAACCGGCCTGACGATACTGATTACTGTTATGTTTTGTTTCTACCAGTTTACCATTAATTAATAGTTTATGGACAGTATTAGTTAAATGATAACGAATATTTAATTTCCGCTTACCCAATTGATACGTTAATAATAATCCATCCAGTTCTGAAGGTAGCACTGGATCAAAAATCATTGACTCATAGTCCTCACGGATTCCTAAAACTTGACTTATTAGTTGGTGTAAATAAATACCTGGGCCACTAGAGTAAATACGCCAACCACCTTTGACTTCGATTTCACCTGTTTTTAATTGATTAAATTGATTTTGAGCATCATAACGTGTATTAAACGCACCATCTGAACTACTAAAATACGCATTCGCTTGTCTTAAACTTGCATGTTCAATTAATTCAGTCAAGCCGATTGGATTAATCTTCTCTAAGTTTGACCAAGTTTCTTCTGTCTTACCAATTTTAGCCATAGCCTCAACGTAACGAATATGCGCATGAATATAAGCTAGACCTACTTCACGACCAAGATTCGCTGCTTGTTCAGCTCGTTTAAAATTACGACTAACACCACCTGCATAATGTGCTGGTTGATCCATTAAACGTGTTGCATCTGGAAACGTTAAATGTGTCTGAATTAAATCATAATGTTTAACAACTTCTTCTGGGCTAATCAATTCTGCAATCATACTTCGTGTCATCGGTAATAAACGATAGTTGATACCTGTTCGCTGATCGTTAGGATGAACAATTGCTTCGTATGTTTGATTACCATTATCTAAAATAAATCCTGAAATAACGCCATCCTGAATCATGTATTGATGAAAATCATGTTTGATTCCTTGAGCTATTTCATTCATACGCTGAGAAATATCTTGAGCATAGTCAACCATAATCTGTGAAAAATTCCGTAATGTTTGATAGGTTAAAGCAACTGTCCAGCTACTTGCCATATTTTTCTTCAACGTTTGGTCAGCAGGTTGTAACGTGTCGTCCCAATCGCCATCACCATAACTAGATAAATAAGTTCCCGGTAAGAAATGGCTTGTTAGATAACTAATTTGTTTTTCAATATGTTCTAGTAAACTTTCTTTTTCAGCGCTTTGTTTCCCCGTTTGTCGATTTGCATAGGGTAGTAATTCCTCTAAAACACTGTAGTCTTTCGTCATATGTAAATAGTCACTAATAACTTTTAATGGCCAGACAATAATATCTCCATGACTCTCAGCTGCTTTGATTTCTTCATAACGATCAAACATAAACCACTGTGGCCAATTACCATCATCTTCAAATTGATGCGCATATAGCGTTAATAAAATTGAGCGTACGACTTCCGGTTTTTCCATTGCAAAGAAATACTCAACCGGCCCTTGACACACATCTCTAGTCCCCCAAGCAGCACCACCATATTGCTCTAAGCCATGAGGTGATAAATAATGAACTAACATATTATGGGTGTACCACTTAACCAAACTATTCACTTTATCCACTTTAGCTTGATTGATATGCTCTAAATGAAAATGATTCGATAAATTGGCAATATAAGTATCATATGACTGACTTGCCTCACTTAATGACACATGATCTTCTTCAAACGGTTCAGCAGAAAGCGTCCCATTAATCGTTAACTCGACTGTATCTGTCTCAGTAAAACCGAGGCCAATCAAATTATCCGTATCTGTCACACCAAAAAAATCTTCCATTGAAACTAAATAAAACGGTGTTTTTAATTTAATGTCATATCTTAATCCAGGATATTTATTGTAACTAGCAGCCTGTTCAGTCGGCTCAAAACTAATCAATGGACCATTTTTCATCATTTTGACACTATCAGTGTGCTCGATATCATTCATTACAACATCAAAGGTTGTTACCCAATCATAGTGCACTTTATTATGACTTGTCACAGTAAATTTGAGCATTCGCGAATTAGGTGTCGTATAACTAGTTACACTGATTAAATCATCTGATAATTGGTAATACCAAGTCGCAAAATTGAATCCCATTTTAAAAGCAGAAGGCATACCTAATAGTTGCCACTCATTATGACGCTTAATATACAACCGTTGACCCGATTTTTTCAAACAATTTAATGGATTGCGACTATTACTAATAAATTTATTCATTGTCGTATTGCCATAGACAATTTGTGCATTAAATAGACCATTCATGTAAACTGTCGATGCAAGAACAGGACGGTCAATCGTTTCTTCTTCTCCACTCAAAATAATGTGACCATGAGAACGTTCCATCAAGATTTCTTTCGCCTTTAAAACGATGTGATAATCTTGAGCATCAAAGAAAGATAATAGCTTACCTGCTTTAATTTCTTCTAATTTACGCTTTGGAAATAAGGTTTCTATCTCACTATCCGTTAATTCTCGACCTGATAATAATTCAATATGTGTTGAACCGGGTCGACTTAAAGTTTGAGTTGTACCGGCTGATGATAACATGACATGTTCAAAATCTTGCATCAGTTCTCTTTCAGTCTTGATAGGATCCGTTACTGCTTCTGGATGATTAGTGATATAACTTCCATAGAATATAACTGACTGGCTATCTTCGGACAAGCTTAGTTTGGTTGATTGTAGGCCAATATAAGCCATCTCGTATTGATAAACTACATTAGGTAGATTACTTTCTTTTTCTATTTGAAGACGTCCGTCCTCACGATATTCACGTCCAAAAAATTGATAACCATCCGTTACAAAACCAATTGTTTTCGTTAGACTACCTTGCTGTACCATTGGAAAACAGCCAGCTTCTTGTTCCATATTTTGTCTTGAACAAACAGTGTAGCCAGTTTCTGTCTGATAAACAGAGTGGTCAATGTATTGTGAATTATAGGCTTCATTGGTTAAAACAATTGATTTAGCTGCTAAGCCTAAATCTTGTCCATAGATTACATCCACTTGTTTATCAGTTCCCATTAAATCAATCGTAAAGAACCAATTATCGTGTTCTGATAAACGAAAAGTCACTTGATAAAAAATATCGTCAATTTGTCCTGACCAACAGACTTTTGATTCATAAAACTCACACGTACTAGTTGAATTTTTACCAAGTAATGGATATGTTTTAAATGAATCATCTTGATAGACACGTAAATAAAGATTATTTATACTACCATCTATTTCCGTTCCAATATATTGATTGATTAAAATCGGTTCGGCTAAAATTTCTTTAATATCTCCATATGGTAAAAAAGAGATGGTTACATTTTTACCTGTATAATTAATTGTCTTCATGCTCACCCTCCGTTACTCAATAAAGAATGCTTCCGTTAAGATTAAATCACGACTATTCGGCCCAACCATCACATGGCATTCACCAGCTTCAATGCCCCATGTTAAATCAGGATGTACATAAGATAATTGACTGATTGGTAATGCTATTGTCACTGATTTTGTTTCACCACCAACTAACTCAACTTGTGCGAAACCTTTTAATTCTTTTAATGGTCGTGATGTGATACCAACTAAGTCGCGAACATATAATTGAACAGTCTCAATAACTGGGCGTTCAGAATGGTTAGTCACAGTCACAGTTACTTCTAATGTATCGTCTGCTTTAAGTGTTTGGTGAGATAACTCTAGTGCGTCATAAGTAACGTTGCTATAACTCAAGCCAAAACCAAATGGATATTTTGCATAGTTTGACACATCTAAATATTTCGATACATATTTTTCAGTTGGATTTAATTCATAAGGACGTCCCGTATTTTCCGTATTGTAATAAACAGGAACTTGACCGACAGAATGCGGGAAGGACATACTTAGGCGCCCACTTGGGTTAACGTCACCATATAAGACATTTGCAATTGCTGATCCACCTTCTGTTCCAGGGAACCAAGCTTGTAAAATAGCATCAGCATCAGCAATATCCGTTAAGTCTAATGGTCGACCACTGATAATCACTACGACAACTTGCTTCGCCACATCTTTAACAGCTTTATATAAAGCAATTTGACTTGCTGGTAATTTAATATCACTACGACTAGCTGCCTCTCCGCTCATCCAATCAGCTTCACCAAGTGCTAAAACGACTACATCATTTGCTTTAGCAAGCATTAATGCATCTTCTATACTTTCAGGACTATTATCAAACAAATCATAATCACCTGTTGAAACAGTAACTTGATTACTTTTAGCTAACAAACCCTGCGCAATTGTTACGACCTCATCTTGTTTACCTTGCCAAGACCATGCACCCATCAAATCACCTGTTTTCGCCTTAGGACCAATCAAAGCTACTTTTGTTGATTTATCAACAGGTAAAGCGTTTTTATTCTCTAACAATACAATTGATTTTTCAGCAATTTTCTGGGCTGATTCACGGTGCTCATCTGATAAAATTAATCGTTTTTCGTCTTCAACATTTGCCCCACGGTGTGGATTTTCAAAAAGACCTAAATCATTTTTTAACTCTAAAATTCTAAGAACGGCTTCATCTAATAACTCCATATAGTGTGAATCTTCTTCAATTAATGTCAACAAATGTTTGTCATAACAAGTAGTCATCATTTCGATATCTACTCCAGCTTCGATTGCCAAACGAGCCGCCTCTTTTTCATCTGGAGCTACTCCGTGATTAACCAGCTCATAGATAGCACCCCAGTCAGAAATTACTGGCCCTGTAAATTTAAACTCATCACGTAAAATTTGACGGAATAATTTTTTATTACCAGTTGCAGGAACACCCTCAACAGTATTAAATGCCGTCATAACTATTTTTGCTCCAGCATCAATCGCTGCTTGATAACTTGGCAAGTATTTTTCTCGTAAAGTTGTTTCTGAAACGTCAACTGTATTATAATCACGTCCACCAATAGCACCACCATAAGCCGCAAAGTGCTTCACACAAGCAGCTACTTTTTGTGTATCAGCAATTAAATCATCACCTTGATAACCTTGAACCATTGCTTTTGCATACTCACTATTTAAATAAGGGTCTTCACCAGTTGATTCTAAGACACGTCCCCAGCGTGGATCACGTACTAAATCAAGCATTGGTGAAAAGGTTAAATGTAATCCAGAGACAGCTGATTCAACTGCTGATATAGAAGCCATTTCATTCACTGCCGCTATATCCCATGTACAACCAAGTGCTAAAGGAATTGGAAAAATTGTCCGGAAACCATGAATAATATCAGCCATAAACAAAGTTGGAATATGGTGTGGATTATTTTCAATATATTCCTTTTGAATATCAATCGTTTTTTGGGCACCGGACACCCCTAAAATAGTCCCAGCATTTTTAATTGTTTGTTCTGTAATGTCTAAGTTCTCCATTGGACCAGTACGATCCTCGGCATCATCTGTATAGAAATCAGCAGACAATTGTAATAATTGATCTACTTTTTCTTTTGGTGTCATTTTAGCTAAAATTGCCTGTAAATTTTCTTGTTTCATTATAGTCGTCTCCCCTAAACTTTATAATTTAATTTTTGCTACTACTGGAAAATGATCCGACGGAAAACGTCGATCACACGAATCAGTCAATGTTGCATATGTTAGACAATCAATGTTTTTTAATAAAATAAAATCAATTTGTTCTAACTCCTGCCAGGCTATCTCATAATTAAATCCCTGGAATGTTCCTTTTGGTCCGTAACGTCTTTGGTCTCCTACTTCTGGAGGATAAGTGAAACGTTTTTTTAACTCATCATGTAATGCCTCATCAAGTTCTCCATTAAAGTCACCTAATAAAATGGTCGGATACTTGTCAATTTTTTTTGCTAATTGTGTTAACAAGACAGAAACTCCAGCTTTTCGAGCAGTTGATGACACATGGTCTAAGTGTGTGTTAATGACCAGAAAAGTTTTCTGACTCTCACGGTGATATAATAGCCCCCAAACTGCTAGGCGTCGACAGCCCGCCTCTGGGTGAATCGATGGTCTGTCCGGTGTATCAGATAACCAAAAATGACCAGTTTCAATCTGTTCAAAAATAGCTTGCTGATAATAAATAGCCAAACCTTCACCTAAACCATCACCATCTCGTTCAGCATAAATCGCATGATAATTAGCAAGTTGGCTATCTTGGTATTGATTTGGTAATAGTTCTTGTAATCCTAGGATATCCCATTGGTAATAGTTAAGGACATCACTAACATATGGTTGGCGATAATTCCATGACCATCTACCATCTTCTTCAGTATCAACCCGAACATTATACGTTGCTATTCTCAGTTCCGTCATGTAAGTCACCTCCTAGTATCCTTTCACACATCATTAAAATTTTTGTTAAATGAATTTGACCTCCACCACCATGACCAGTTTCTGGATAACAAATTAGTTCTTTCGGAGCTGTGATTGCACCATAGGTCGGATAAAAATCTTCTTTTGGACAAATTGGGTCAGCCACTCCAACAGAAACTAGAATTGGTGTTGTTAAATATTGAGCCACAAACTGTGTATCAAAGTAGTTGAGTGTTTCCAAGACGTTGTTCAAAAGCATTGGATTCTTTTCAATAAATTGCTTAATTTCTCGATACGAACCCGTTCCTGTTACCACTCGATTTTCTATATTAGAATGACTTGGTACATTCGCAAAAGTATAACGAATTGGATGTGGGGTTAGACTCGCTACGAAAACAGCTAACCCACCACCCTGACTCGTTCCATGAATAAAAACAGCTTGTTGATCGACTTGTGGCAAACTAAACGCCACATCAACTAAACGTAAAGCATCCCAATACAGACGCCGAAGATAAAAATCATCTGGTGTCGTGCATCCTCTAGCGAGTAATTGTCTTTCTTGTGTTGTAACATAAGCCATGATATCAGGTGTCATACCACCTTGCCCTCGCATATCAATTGCTAATACGCCAATGCCTAGGTCTATCCACGACTGATACTCCATTGGATTTTGTAACTGTGTCATATAACCCAAATAGTCAATTACTAGTGGATACGTTTCTTGATTGGCTGGTATTATCAGCCAACCAGTAATTTTTACTTGTCCAAGACTAGTATAGGTCACTTGATACGTAGTTAGTCTCTCATCAGATAAACTTGTTTGCTCAACTAATGTGATTTCTAAAGGCAAACGTTTTGAAATCTGTAACTGTTGTTGCCAATAGTCATACAACTGTGTCATTCAGTCGCTACCTCCTCATTAAGCTTAACTGCGCATAAACGATTAGTGAGATTCCCATAAAAAATAGAAAAATCAATGACACTTTAAAACTCAGATAACCAACTACTAATGGAACAATAAAGATAGCAATTGCGAGAGCTATCTTTGTTGTCACAAAACCAATTGTTTGGTATAACGCTGGTATTAAGGCTTGGTTTTCCAATGAATAAATCAATGGAAAACTACTCAAAATCAGTAAAACAAAGGAGAACACAATCATAAGTAAAGTTGCTAAAAACGGTAAGTACATTAAACTTAGATAAATAATGCTCATAGGTATCGCTAATCCAATCACTTCAACACCCAGTAAAATCAATCCCCGCATAATATTTTGCTTAAAGTTACGTGCATATACCGTTACAACCGACAACATTTCATCTTGACGTAACTCTTGAACCGTCTTAATTAAACTCATTAGTCCAATACCTGCTGTCACTATTGGGATAACCGAAAGGATAAAAAGTAGATTCAATATCATCAAATTAGCTAATTTAGAAAAAATTCTAAAGTACCAGCCATCAATGGCAAAAACTTTTCTCATAGGTTTGTGTTTGGAAAATTATTTTCCATTCTCCTTTCTATCAGTATTTAATCTAGTCAAGTTTTAATTTCTTTTTATTCTCATTCATTTTTTCAGTTTTTGCTTTATACACATTCTCACTATCATTTTTCTTATTGAAATCAACGAATTCTTGGTATACTTTTTCAAAATCATCAGATGATTTTGCACGAACGAGTGAAATAACTGTTGTATTGAATTTTGTTTCCATCGCTTTTTCAGAACGTGCTTCTTTAGTTCCTGCATCTGGAGAAACTTTTTCAACGATAAAGTGTGGCTTCAATTTACCTTTACCCCACTCTTGCATTTGACTAATTGAGATAGTTTCAGGGACTTTTAATTTGTTCATACGATCATGGTTAAAGTAATTAAATGCACTTAAACCATATGTTGTACGATATTTTTCAGGATCATTTTTTTCTAATTCTTTTACTTCTGGTAAAATTTCGATTAGTTTATCGTCATTATACTTAAATGTTTCCCCTTCAATACCAAATTTAGTTAAAATTTGACCTTCTTCACTAATTAAATAAGTAAATAATTGTGTCACTTTAGCAGGATCTTTAGCATTTTTTGTTACATAGTTAATTAACCAACCAGATAAACCAGTTTGATTCAAACCAATACTACGTCCAGACGTACTAGCTGGGCCGTCAATTGCGATATATTTCGATTGACCTTTATTTTCAAATTCTTGGAATTGACCAACTAAACCACTGATACCACGTGAAAAGACAACTGCATAATTACCTTTTTTAATTTTTTCATCAAATGTTGGGCCATCATCGGTAAAACTATCATCTGTAATATTGCCATCTTGATAAACAGTATTAATTGCTTGTAACCATTCTTTGTATTCTGGATCTAAGTTACGATCATTGTATGATCCAGATTCTGTTTCTAAAGGAACTCCTAAGAAATCTTGTAAAACAGAAGCGAAAGGTCCACCATCTTCACCTATTGGTGTAAATCCAAAAGGTACCATATCTGGAAATTCTTTTTTGATATCACTCATTACTTTAACAAACTCTTTTGGTGTCGCAACTGAAGGTTTACCTAATTTTTCATACACATCTTCACGAATAACAAATGCATCATTGATTGGGACAACGTTATTTTCATAATCTTCAGCAGTATTTGAGTAGTTAGGGTAACCATACGTTTTACCATTATCTAATGAGAACCAATTAAATGTATCTTGATTCACTGTTTCAAGTAAATATGGATCATAATTTTTTCCTAAATCATTCAATGGAAGTGCCCAAGTATCAGCTTTTAAAGCTGCTGGACTTGCTTTATCCATTAAAGTTACGATGTCCGGTAAATCACCACTAGAAATCAAAGCATTCAATTTAGCATCGTCTCCTGATACAAACTTAACATCAATATTCAAATCCTCTTTGATTTTCTTTGTGGTTGCATCTGTTCCAAATGGAATTGTTGTCCAATCTGCATTGATATACCATGTAATTTCGGTCATTTCTTTTTTCTTATCTAATTTCCAAGCAGGTGTTTTAGCGTCTAATTCATAACGATCTTTAATACTAAAATCTTTTGCTTCCTCTTTTTTTCTTTTCCTCCACATGCAGCTAAAGTAACTGCGAGTGATGCAGTTAACAAACCTAAAACGATCTTTTTCATATTATTAATCACCTTTCTTTTTATATTATTCTTTTACGGCTCCCGCCATCATGCCACCAATAAAATGTTTCTGTAACAATGGATAAATAATCAAAATTGGCAATGTAGTAATCACAATTGTTGCCAACTGTACACCACGCGTTGTGGCTTCAAACACAACATCGGTACTTCCGCTATTCATGGCGCTCATATTTGATTGAACGACAATTTCATATATTTTCATTTGAAGCGGATACAATTTTTCATTCGTAATATATAATTTCGTAGTCATAAAGTCATTCCACTGACTCACGCCATTAAATAATAAAATTGTTGCCAATGCTGGTTTGGATAAAGGTAAATATATCTTTCTAAAAATCATAAATTCTGAAGCACCATCAATTTTTGCAGATTCTTCAAGTGATACTGGCACATCACGGAAGAAATTCATTAAGATAATAACATCATAATAACTAAACAGGGCCGGAATAATATATACCCAGAAAGAATCTAATAAGCCCAGTGATCGAATCAGTAAGTAAGTTGGAATCATCCCACCACTAAAATACATTGTAATGACACCCATAGTTGCATAGATACTCCGACCAGCAAGGTGACGCTTACTCAAAGCATAGGCTACCATCGCACAAAATGCGACATGAGTAAATGCTCCGATAACTGTTTTCAAAACGGAAATCATTAATGCTCTTGGGATACTATCATCTGCTAAAACCTTCCGATAATTCTCTAACGTAAAGTTTTTCGGTATTAATACTAATCCAGAACTACCTAATCCAGAATCGCCACTGACAGAGGAAACAAGAATATTCCAAATTGGGACAACAATAATTAACGCAAATGTGACGAGTAAAACTGTGTTGATAATACTGAATACGCGATTTTCATTTTTTCTTTTATGCATAGACATTCACCTCCATTATTTAAAAGATTACAGATTGTCCATTATTCATTTTCTTCGTAATTTTATTTGTCACTAAAACTAAAATGATTGAAATAACTGATACACCTAGACCAACGGCTGTTGCGTAAGAGAAATCTCCTTGTGTAATCCCCATCTTATACACAAATGAGTTGATTACTTCGGAACGATTTTGGTTTTGCGCATTCATTAAGACTAACGTTTGATCTAAATTCGACCCTAAAATACCACTAACAGCTAAAATTAAATTTAATGAAATAATTGGTGTTAGTAATGGTATGGTAATTTTTCTAATTTGTGTTAATTTAGTTGCACCATCCATACGTGCTGCTTCATAATAACTAGCATCAATCTTAGACATTCCGGCTAGATACAAAATGGTTCCCCAACCGACCTCTTTCCACAAATCTGAGAAGACTGCTATCCACCAATATTTATCCGCTTCCAATAGATAATTGACTCCATTATCCATCAGACCAACAGACATTAAAATTTGATTAATAAAGCCTGATGTTGATAGCCAACTAATTAACATTCCTCCTAAAACAATCCAAGAGAAAAAGTGAGGAATGTAAGAAATGGTTTGAATTGTCTTTTTTAAACGACCATCTTTCATCTCAAAAATCATAACTGCTAAAATAATCGGTAAAAAGAACCCAAGCGCTAATTTTAATAAACTAATTGCTAAAGTATTTCTTACAGCTTCCCAAAAAAATGTGTCTTCAAAAATAATTCTAAAGTTTTCTAGACCAACCCAATCAGCTGAAGAAATACTATCGACAACTGTATAATTTTTAAAAGCAATGATAATACCGTATATCGGAATATAATTAAAAACAATCATGAATGCAATTCCAGGAATAATCATCCATTGCAGTTGCCATTGTGATAAAAAACGATCTATCTTTGACTTAATCAAAGTAAAGCCCTCCTTTCATTTTACCGGTGAAACGTTTCGACAAACAAATGATATCACACTAAAAAAACGTTTACAATAAGCATATTTGTAAAAAAACAAATAAATATAATAGAAACGGTTCGATAAGGACTCATAATCGTTAATTTCCACTGTTTTTTTTCAGCACATTTAAAATTAAATAATTTAAATTTTATGTTGTTTAAATATTAGTAAAAATACTCAGATATTAATGTCTCTATATTTAAATATGTCGTATATTCTTTAAATTCCAAAACAATTCGTTAGTCAAATATGTCATTACAAATCTTCTCAGAAAATTTCAGTGCGATAGCCTACTTATACCAAATGAATTTTTTTGTGCCTTTAATCATTAACAAAGTATTTTAAACTACTAGTTGCCTATTTTAGCTGAATTATAATAACAAAAATAAAAGCTAACACATGAGTAAACTTTTATATATTATCAACGTAATATACCTGACCAGTTATTCATATATAAAATAAAAGGAGATGTATACATGTTAAACAATCATAATCACGACTATAAATTTGCTATAACAATGTTTTTTGTTGGATTAATAACATTTTTTTTAGGATTATTCTTAGAAAATCCAAATGAATTAATCTCAACGGTATTATTTTTAATTCTGTTTTAAGTACCGGATATCATATTATTATTGAAGGCATATATTTATTGTTCAACTAAGTGTAACCTATCCATTACAATTCATTCGTCTTGGAATCCTAGTTTAGATATTTATACAGTTAATAACTTATATCACAATACTCTGTAAGTATAAAAAACTACACCCTAAAAATAGGATGTAGTTAATCACGTATTCAAAAATTTTTTTTGCCACAAGCAAAAATATATTCAATTTACTACTTGTAATTTTGAAAATTATGTCTCAATTAAATCTAAAAACATTTCAATTTTTGGGGCATATATATACTTACTGAATTTTTCACTAATAACCTCGCTAACGTTTCTATAAACTAATGTAGGAGTATTAGAAACAGCGTAAAAATAATGTTTATTTATAGAATCATATCTTATTGGATTATCAATTGTAGTGAAATCTGTATCTTCTATAGTATTACCAACGTCTGCAGCTACATCAATAATCAAGCAACCTTCTTTAATTTTTTTTCGTTCCTTTTTAGTAACAATAGCCACCCCTTCACTGCCAACATCTATTCCATTAATTATAATATCGAATTTTTCTATTTGCTCTTTAAATTCAGGTATTGTTTTTCTATAAAACATTCTTACGTTATCAGAAAATTTGGATATCGCATGAAATGATCCCTGAGAAACATTTCCAGAACCTAGCACCGCTATTTTTTCTTCATGAGTCGGAAACAATCCGTAACTTATTAAAGCATGAATTGTACCAGCATAACCAGCATAAAAACTGTTTTGATAAATAAAATCTGTTGGGATCCATTTTGGTAGATATTCTTTTCCATCATAAAATACTTTAGGTCTTTTATTATCTAAATCAACAACAACTAATTTTTTCGGAATAGCCTGATTTATCATAAAAGACTTTCCTGACCCCTTAGGATGTGTCCAACCTATAATAATTTGATTGTTTCGAATGTATTCATAATCACTTGGTTGTATTAACTTTAAAGAAAATATAGCTTTACACGTAAAAAATATCTCGCTTCTTTCTAATATCGTAACTCCTTTTTTTCTATATTCCTCATCCGATATATTTAAGCTGTCACCAAAACCTGTTTCAATAAAAATATCATTCTTAAAATCTTTAATGTGTTTTGGAAGCAATGATACTCTTTGCTCATTTGGAAAACTGGATTTAATAAAACCTAGTTTCATAATATTTTCCTCTCTGTGCGATATTCCAATTAGTGACGTAGCATCTATTGCAAGTATACGCTTTATTACTCACCATTACCACAAACGGCAACATACCTAATACGAATAGCAGTTGCATCAGCTATTCACTAAAAGGATAGGAAGATTGTTCACTGCCTTTGAGCTAACATGAATAATAAGCACCTCTACCTTTCACCTATCACTTTGAGTGGTAATAACTGCAGACAAACGACTTCTAAGCTATTTAAAATAATATGAGGGAGTAAATACCTGTAGCGAGTATTTCTTAGTCTATAAGAAAATCGATATTTTTGGTGTCGTTCTAAACAACCATATAATAGGAAAAAGTAAAATTGATCTCGCTAAAAAAGCCACTAATCAAAGTGAGCTTCTAATTATTCTTCTTAATATTTAATGTCCTTTTCAATTTCACCCTTTTGATTCCTTGTTTGAATTACAGTATGAGTTAATCAATTATACCAACTGGTGGAATAAATTTAGAAAACATGGAAATTAGGCTACCAATCTCCGATTAATTATCGTTTGGACTGGGAATTGAAGCAGGCTATTTAGTAGGATATAGTATAACCATCCAAAAAAAATAAAGACTTTATAATTTTTATATAGAAAAGTGTTGGCAATTCACTTCTAAAATTTACATCAGCACTTTTTTTCATTTAATCTTAAAATAACAAAAAAATGCTGATAGATAGACACCGTATAAACGTCTATATATCAACATTTCTTTTTTCATGGGTTGTGTGGGGTTCGAACCCGCGACCCACGGATTAAGAGTCCGTTGCTCTACCAACTGAGCTAACAACCCCGATAGCACTATTATAACACTCGCTATTTTATTTTTCAATAATTTTTTAACTAGTTTTTAAAAGGCTATCGGTTGCTATTTCTTGTTGTCGAAAGTGTTCTACAAACATATAAAGTTTCTCAATATCAGATAGATTATCAGTATCAATAGCCAATTCATCTGCTAAGGCAAATAATTGATTTTCTTTAGTTAATTCTAGCTTAGTTGCTACAACATCAAGCATTAATTTACATAAAGTTGGTAGTGAATCGGCTAAAACAACGCCTTGTGGTAACTGGCCTGACTCGTAAACATATAAGAAAAATGACGTTAAGACCGACTCAACGCAATTAAAAAATAATTTGGTGCAGATATATTTTCCGGAAAACGTGTCACTAAAACATCTTGTAAAGCAATTGTTTCCCATTCAACTACATTTTGAAAATGATAATCAAACATATACTCAGCAAATTTAGCAATAATATCCTCAGAAAATTGTTGTTCGCAATAACCTAATTGTTTAAATGCTACACTTTTTTGAAAGTTACCAATTAATTTTAGTGTTGTCTTTTCCATTGATTGGTATTGATTTTGACTATCATTGAAATAATTAGTTGTCATAATAATCTCTCCCTGTATCGCTAAAATGTCTAAGTTGTTGCTCTAACCTGAATGAAGTGGTTAAAGCAACAACTTAGCAAATACTACTATTGTCGAGGTGTCATCCCCTTCCCCTACTTTAAGCATACTCATTTTTTCGCCGTTGAATTAATCAATTATGTCCGTGAAAACGACAAAAAACAACAAAAACAACAAAAACAACAAAAATTTGTCAATATCATCCGATAGCTATTAGCAATGGTCTAGTCAGATAATCCATTAAATTATAATGTGATTTTTGTTGTCTATTCAATTTTTGGAACGATAAAAGTTCAATATTTATAAGTGTTTTTTATTAATTGGACAATCTGTAACTGAGCAGTCGCAACTTGATTTCTTTTTAATACCGTATCGATAAACAACTAAAATTACTAACGAAAAAATAACAACCGATATAATAATAGTACTCATACTTTCTTCCTCTTTTCTAGTAAAGTTTAATCCCTGGTAAATCTTTGATGGCTTTTTTTGTGGCAAAATTAACCAGCCTATCAATCCAATTAATAAAGTTATAGCGATACCAGTCCCTAAACTAAAACTATGATAGCCCAGTAAAACACTCGCTAATTGATACACTAAAAAACTAACTAAATAAGCTAATCCACATTGATAACTAATCGCCAAAGTTGTCCAACGCCAATCTGACATCTCACGTCTAATCGCACCAACAGCAGCAAAACACGGTGCACAGAGTAAATTAAACAGTAAAAATGAGTAGCCAGCGACTGGTGTTAAACTGGTGCTAAATAGTGGCCAGAACTCTTTACCTGTCTCAGATATTTCAGGTAAATGTGCATACAAAATACCAAACGTACCCACAACATTTTCTTTAGCAATCAATCCAGTTAATGTTGCTACTGTCGCTTGCCAATTTCCCCAACCCAGTGGAACAAATAATGGTGCTAATCCTTTCCCTAAAAGGGCCAGTAAACTTTGATCTGTTGTTACCATTTTAAATTGCCAATTAAATGATGATAAGAACCAAATAAAAACTGAACAGGCAAAAATAATCGTACCAGCCTTTTTGACAAATGATTTTGAACGTTCGATAGTTTGACGAAAACTATTTTTTAATCTCGGCCAATGGTAATTTGGAAGCTCCATAATAAATGGCGCTGGTTCACCACTAAATAAAGCCGTTTTTTTCAAAAGAATTCCTGATAATACAATTGCACCAATACCAAAAAAATAGGCAGACGGAGCAACCCACGAGCTGCGTGGAAAAAAGCCCCTGAAATCAAACCAATAATCGGTAACTTAGCAGAGCATGGCATGAATGTCGTTGTCATAATCGTCATTCGCCGGTCTTTTTCATTTTCAATCGTTCGACTAGCCATAATACCTGGTACCCCACATCCAGTTGCTACAAGCATTGGAATAAATGATTTACCCGATAAACCAAATCGGCGAAACAAACGGTCCATCACAAATGCGATACGACTCATGTAACCACAGTCTTCTAAAAAAGATAAACATAAAAACAATACCATTAACTGTGGGACAAAACCTAACACAGCACCGACACCAGCCAAAATACCATCTAAAATCAAGGATTGTAACCATGGGGCTACTTGCCATGTGGCTAACCAATAACTGGTTATGTGAGGTATATATTCTCCGAATAGTCGTTCATTAACCCAATCAGTCCCCAAAGCTCCTACTGTCTGAATTGCAAGATAATAGACAAACCACATAACGATAGCAAAAATGGGTAATGCTAGCCATTTATTGGTTACCACGCGATCAATCTTATCGCTCATCGTCTGTGTCGCAGTTGGCGAATGTTGTAAACACATTGCTGTCACATCATCAATGAATTCGTAACGTGCATTGACAATAATACTCTCACTATCATCATCAAATACCTTTTCTGAAATTGTAATAATTTCTGCAATTTCTTGCTGAATGTCTGGGGGTAATTCAAGCACCTCCATCACTTGTGTGTCTTTTTCAAATAATTTAATACTGTACCAACGTAGTTGATAAGCTGACACATAAGGTTCGATTAACTGACTAATCTCATCTAAAGCGACTTCCAGACGGTCGTCATAAGTCGGATAATTAACGATGGGACTAAATCCACTACGACGTTTACTAATTATATGCGTCAATTCCTGTAATCCTTGATTTTTCGTGACACTAATTGGAATTGTTTGGACGCCCAATAAATAGCCTAGTTGATTGTCATTTAGTAGAGTCCCTTGTTTTTTCACAACATCCATCATATTTAAGACAACAATAACAGGATGCCCCGTTTCAAGTAACTGTAACGTTAAATACAAGTTACGCTCTAAATTGCTCGCGTCAACAATATTTAAAACAGCATCAGGTATATCCTGGATGAGATAATCCCTAGCCACGACTTCCTCTGGTGAATATGGTGACATTGAATAGATACCTGGTAAATCTTGTAAGACAATATTATCCGTCCCCTTAATTATTCCCGTTTTACGTTCAACTGTCACACCTGGCCAGTTACCAACAGAGTGATTTGAGCCAGTCAATTCATTGAATAAACTGGTCTTGCCACAATTGGGATTACCAACTAAAGCTAGCGATACCTCGTGCGTCATTGCTAGTCGACTCCTTCAACCATAATATGCTCCGCTTCCTGTTTCCGCAGTGTTAAATCATAATTACGTACCCGAATTTCAATTGGGTCTCCCAGTGGTGCAACTTGTTTAATCACAATCGGAGTTCCCTTTGTCAATCCCATGTCTAATAAGCGACGTTTCACTTCTCTAGTCCCTAGTAGCTTAACCACACGTGAGACTTGTCCAACCGCTAACTGACTAAGCGATACCATTGAGACTTGATTATCGAGCTCTTTCTCGCGAACAACCATATCTCGTGCTACATCGACATCTAAACCAAGCCGTACTCCCTTAAACATAATGATTAGTGGTTGATTTTTTTCTTTTGTTACTATATATAGTGTTGTGCCTTTAACCAGACCCAAATTTTTTAAATGCGTGTCATAGCGTGTATTTCCTTGGTAACCAAGAAACTCATAGGTTTTTCTAGCAACCCCATCACTTAATTTTTCCATCTGCTTACCCCTATCAAAATTATCTAATTCACATAACTAGCGTATTGAAATGATAATCATTCTCAATTATTAAGTTAATTGTACGACGTCAAAGTTTACTCGTCAATCATTAATTGTGAATTTCAGCACGTTAAGTTTTAAGATACTGTGTGTAACTCTTGGGATAACTTTTTAGAACGATTGATATATCAAGCCTAAAGCGCTTTTTCATACTAACTATTGTATGTGGATAACTTAAAAACACTATATATAGTGTTTAGGCATTGACTTTTTTTATATTCAAGTTATACTATTATTTATAGATAACCTACATGAAAAAAGAAATTTAGGAGTGATTAACATGTCAACAATTACTTTATATACAAAAAACAATTGCCCACAATGTACCATGACAAAAAAATTCTTAGCCGATAAAGAGGTTGCATTTAATGAAATTAATATCGATAGCAAACCAGAATATATCGATGATTTGAAAGCAAAAGGTTTCCGTAGCGTACCTGTTATCACAACAGAAGATGCACGTGTAACTATCGTAGGTTTCCGTCCTGACCAATTAAGAACGTTGGCGGTCTAATCATGAAACTAGTCTTTTTTTCTTTAACTGGACAAACGAGACGCTTTATTCAGAAACTAGACTTACCGGCCTACGAAATTGATACGACGAATCCTTTTCATCAAATCAATGAACCTTTTATTTTAGTCGTTCCTACTTATGATGCTGAAGTCACTGAAGTAGTGAACGATTTTATTGAGTTTAAAAACAATCAAAGCTACCTAAAAGGTGTTGCTGGTGGAGGCAACCGAAACTTTGCGGAGCTTTTTATTTTTACCGCGAAAGATATCGCTCGCGATTATCACATTCCATTACTCTTTGAGTTTGAATTTAGCGGAACCGAGCAAGACGTAAATAAATTTAAGAAAGTAGTGAGTGACCTTGAGTCTTAAAAAACTGACAGATGTAACTTATTTTGAATTGAATAATGAGATTAATCGGCCAATTAATGATCAAATTCCTTTGTACAAGGATAAAGAAGCATTAGCGGCCTTTTTTAAGGAAAATGTGGAGCCAAATACACGCCAGTTTGCGTCGATTGAAGACAAAATCAATTATTTGATTGAACAAGATTATATTGAAGAAGAATTTATCAAACGCTATTCAATAGAATTTATTACGTCTCTTTATGAGTACCTAGATGCCCAAAATTTTACTTTCAAATCATTTATGGCAGCATACAAATTTTATTCACAATATGCTCTAAAAAGTAATGATGGAACAGAATATCTTGAACGTTATGAAGACCGTGTAGCATTTAATGCTCTATACTTTGCCAATGGCGATGAAACATTAGCTCGCCAATTAGCTGAAGAAATGATTTACCAACGTTATCAACCGGCGACACCATCATTCTTAAACGCTGGACGTAAACGTCGTGGAGAACTAGTATCCTGTTTCTTAGTCCAAGTCACTGATGACATGAATAGTATCGGTCGCTCAATTAATAGTGCCTTGCAATTATCACGTATAGGTGGTGGTGTGGGGATTACCCTATCAAATCTGCGTGAAGCTGGTGCACCAATTAAAGGTTTTGAAGGAGCTGCAAGTGGCGTTGTCCCTGTCATGAAATTATTTGAAGATAGCTTTAGTTACAGTAATCAATTAGGCCAACGTCAAGGTGCGGGTGTCGTTTACTTAAATGTCTTCCATCCTGATATTGAACACTTCTTATCAACAAAAAAAGAAAATGCCGACGAAAAAGTCCGCGTCAAAACATTGTCGCTTGGTCTAGTCGTACCAGATAAATTTTACGAATTAGCACGTAAAAATGAAGACATGTATTTATTCAGTCCTTACAGTGTAGAACGTGAATACGGTGTGCCTTTCTCTTATTTGGATATCACAGAAAAATACGATGAATTAGTGGCTAATCCAAATATTCGTAAACAAAAAATTAGTGCGCGTTACTTAGAAAATGAAATCAGTAAACTTCAACAAGAGTCTGGCTACCCATATATCATCAACATTGATACAGCAAACCGTGCCAACCCTGTTTACGGTAAAATTATCATGAGTAACCTGTGTTCAGAAATTTTACAAGTCCAACAACCATCTGCAATCAATGACCGTCAAGAATACGAAGAATTAGGAACAGATATTTCGTGTAACCTAGGGTCAACAAATATTGTTAATTTAATGGACAGCCCGCATTTTGGTCAATCTGTCCGCGTGATGACTCGTGCTTTAACTTCTGTCACTGATGCGTCAAGCATTGATGTGGTACCATCGATTAAAAACGGCAACCAACTGGGTCATACCATTGGATTAGGCGCAATGGGCTTACATACTTATTTTGCGAAAAATCAAATGGCTTATGGTTCAGAAGAATCACTTGATTTTACGAATGTCTACTTTATGCTGCTAAACTATTGGACATTATTTGAAAGTAATCAAATCGCCAAAGAACGTGGTGTGACCTTCCATAACTTTGATAAATCAGATTATGCAAATGGCTCTTACTTTGACAGCTATATTAACGAACCTATTGCACCGACATTTGATAAAGTAGCTGACTTATTTAAAGGTATTGAGATTCCAACCGCAGACGACTGGAAAGCTCTTAAAGAGTCTATCCAAGAATATGGCCTTTACCATCAAAACCGTTTAGCTGTGGCACCTAATGGCTCGATTTCTTATATTAATGATACAAGCGCAAGTATCCACCCAATTACTCGCTTGATTGAAGAACGTCAAGAAAAGAAAATCGGGAAAATTTACTACCCTGCGGCACACTTATCAAATGAGAGTATGCCTTACTACACGTCTGCTTATGATATGGATATGCGTAAAGTCATCGATGTCTATGCTACGGCACAAAAACACGTTGACCAAGGCATGAGTTTAACACTCTTTATGCGCTCAGATATTCCTGAAGGCTTGTACGAATGGAAAACTGATACAACCAAACAAACAACACGTGACCTAAACATCTTGCGTCACTATGCTTTCCATAAAGGAATCAAGTCAATTTACTACATTCGGACATTTACCGACGATTCTGGTGAAATTGGCAGTAACCAATGTGAAAGCTGTGTTATTTAAGGAGGAATAAACTGTGACAAATCGCTATTATGAAGCTATCAACTGGAATGCAGTTGAAGATATTATTGATAAATCAACGTGGGAAAAATTAACAGAACAATTTTGGTTGGATACACGTATCCCCTTGTCGAATGACTTAGACGACTGGCGGACACTATCAGCGGACCAAAAAGAAAATATTGGTTTAGTCTTTGGTGGACTAACCTTACTTGATACGATTCAGTCAGAAAGTGCAATTGAAGCTTTACGAAGTGACGTGCGGACACAACATGAAGAAGCCGTCTTGAATAATATTCAATTTATGGAATCAGTCCATGCGAAAAGCTACTCTTCTATCTTTAGTACCTTGCATACTAAATCGGAAATCGATGAAATTTTTGAGTGGACCAATACTAATCCACATTTACAAAAAAAAGCTAAAATTATTAATGAGATTTATAAAACAGGTACACCTTTACAACGTAAAGTGGCTAACGTGTATTCTGAAACCTTCTTGTTCTATTCTGGTTTCTTTGCACCTCTATATTATTTAGGAAATAATAAATTAGCTAACGTTGCTGAAATTATTAAACTAATCATTCGTGACGAATCCGTTCACGGAACGTATATTGGCTATAAATTTCAATTAGGCTTTAATGAATTACCTGAAAATGAGCAACAAGAATTAAAAGATTGGATGTATGACTTACTTTTCCAACTCTATGAAAATGAAGAATTATATACTGAATTACTTTATGATAAATTAGGTTGGACTGAAGAAGTAAAAACCTTCTTACGTTATAATGCCAATAAAGCCCTAATGAATTTAGGTATGGATCCATTATTCCCAGATACATCCGAGGATGTTAATCCGATTGTTATGAACGGTTTATCGACAGGTACAAGTAACCATGACTTCTTCTCGCAAGTTGGTAACGGCTACCTACTTGGTACAGTTGAAGCCATGAAAAACGATGATTACTTGATTGGTTTAGATGATTAAACTGGTTTAGATTTAATGACTCTATAAAAAAGCTCTAGCTACTACCTTATGTTGTATTTGGTAGTGACTAGAGCTTTTTAAGTGTGATTTCAATGCAAAAATGCGTTAATGTTAAGTTGCACAACTAACAATTCTTTAATGTTTTACCGTTACTAAATCTTTAAGAGTACAAAAACCGTGGACGTGGCTGGGCAGTAAATGAGTTGGTTTTACCGTTACTAAATCTTTAAGAGTACAAAAACTGCTATTGTCATTTTGAGAAAAATTAATCAGTTTTACCGTTACTAAATCTTTAAGAGTACAAAAACCTTTATCAATAAATGGTTTCAATACTTTTAGTTTTACCGTTACTAAATCTTTAAGAGTACAAAAACCTGTACCTAATTTATTACCCGCGCTTTGACGTTTGTTTTACCGTTACTAAATCTTTAAGAGTACAAAAACTTACCGAATTTCTAAAAAACAGGAGGCATAGTTTTACCGTTACTAAATCTTTAAGAGTACAAAAACCATGTTTGCTCTTTTTTTAAAAGTGTAGAAGTTTTACCGTTACTAAATCTTTAAGAGTACAAAAACCAAACTCCTTATTCCAGAGCCAAAAGAAAAGTTTTACCGTTACTAAATCTTTAAGAGTACAAAAACCATGTTTGCTCTTTTTTTAAAAGTGTAGAAGTTTTACCGTTACTAAATCTTTAAGAGTACAAAAACAGACGATGTGACGTTTGTCAAAAAAACCAAGTTTTACCGTTACTAAATCTTTAAGAGTACAAAAACGAAAAAGTCTTAATCAAAGAAAAAATTTTAGTTTTACCGTTACTAAATCTTTAAGAGTACAAAAACATGGATTTACAAGCGGAATAAAAGGTATTGGTTTTACCGTTACTAAATCTTTAAGAGTACAAAAACCAGTGATGAAAAGAACACGCTCACCTTCTGGTTTTACCGTTACTAAATCTTTAAGAGTACAAAAACTGTAATTCCGTCAACAATTTCAATCGGAATGTTTTACCGTTACTAAATCTTTAAGAGTACAAAAACCGAACAGCCCAATACGTTCCTCGTTGAGATGTTTTACCGTTACTAAATCTTTAAGAGTACAAAAACTGATGAACGAAAACAAGTATCAGCTTCACTGTTTTACCGTTACTAAATCTTTAAGAGTACAAAAACGCCAAAACATTTTTTAATTGAGATAATTTTGTTTTACCGTTACTAAATCTTTAAGAGTACAAAAACACAGCTCTGGATAGGATTGTCTTAAAAAACGTTTTACCGTTACTAAATCTTTAAGAGTACAAAAACGTAGCGAAGAGCAGAAGGATAACAACTTTAGTTTTACCGTTACTAAATCTTTAAGAGTACAAAAACAATGGTGTCATCATAAACGATAAACATGTTGTTTTACCGTTACTAAATCTTTAAGAGTACAAAAACGCCAAAACATTTTTTAATTGAGATAATTTTGTTTTACCGTTACTAAATCTTTAAGAGTACAAAAACCGCCCGTACGTGCCGATTGCACCGCCGTAGGTTTTACCGTTACTAAATCTTTAAGAGTACAAAAACATGGGACGGCAAAAGTTGGGTAGAAGTGATGTTTTACCGTTACTAAATCTTTAAGAGTACAAAAACATTGAGTGGTGCTTCGTCGATAATGCAAACGTTTTACCGTTACTAAATCTTTAAGAGTACAAAAACTCTTGATAAAAAATAATGGATAACTATTTTGGTTTTACCGTTACTAAATCTTTAAGAGTACAAAAACACAACCTTTTCTGTCGTCTAACTGATTTTTGGTTTTACCGTTACTAAATCTTTAAGAGTACAAAAACCGTGTCAGGTTGTGGTAGTGGTAAATCAGTGTTTTACCGTTACTAAATCTTTAAGAGTACAAAAACATGGGACGGCAAAAGTTGGGTAGAAGTGATGTTTTACCGTTACTAAATCTTTAAGAGTACAAAAACATTGAGTGGTGCTTCGTCGATAATGCAAACGTTTTACCGTTACTAAATCTTTAAGAGTACAAAAACTCTTGATAAAAAATAATGGATAACTATTTTGGTTTTACCGTTACTAAATCTTTAAGAGTACAAAAACTAATCATCATCTAAAACTATGCGACTATCTAGTTTTACCGTTACTAAATCTTTAAGAGTACAAAAACACAACTATTTTTTTAAAATCTTGTGATATAGTTTTACCGTTACTAAATCTTTAAGAGTACAAAAACCTCAAATGAACGTCTCCAAATAAAATTTTTATACCTACCTACATTAAATACGCTTCTTCTAGTTTAGTCAATACTTTTTTTGGGCTCTTAACTATTATGTCAATACCTAATAGTTTATGTAAGACATTTAATAGAAGTAATTCTTGGTCTTTCAAATAAACTTGTTCTGAGTTCATCACACCAATATACGGCATTAAGCGATACAAACTAGTAATTAGTTCATCATCTGTTAACGTCAAGGTATCTGGATAGTGACGTTCTATAGACGCCCTTAATGTTGTAAAATCTGGTAATTGCTGATACTCTTTATAAATCAATGTTGTCGCTTCAATATCATTACGCCTATAATTTAAGGGACAATACGAATCACTCAAAATAAAGACTGTCAGTAATTCTGTTTTTTGGTTGACTTTAGTCAGGTTTAGTAATAATTTTGCCAGTAAATCCTGGCGTAAAAAAGCTGTTGGTTGACTGATAAAAAGCCATGTTTGTTTAGTTGTACGCTCAATATTTTGCTCAAGTAAGTGACAGTAGTCGTCAATCAAAGCACTCAAATCAATCATTTCAACAGGATAATTCACCCCATCTTCCATTGTTTCCAAACCCATATAAGACTTCATCAATTCCGGATAAGTTAATGGCTTAATAGTTGGGGAAACATTAGTCAGGATATCACGAGTAAGTCGTTGTAGCTTAATTTCTAATGCGAGTAATTGATTGTTCACTTGATCCAAAAGACGCGTCACATCAAAATCCAAAGCACAATTCTGTAAATAATTATAAATCAAACTTGTTTTAAGTAGTTTAAACTCAGTAATAAAACTTTCACGACAATCTAAAAAATGAAACAAGATATCTTTACTTTTTAACGTCTGACCATCTAACCGAATATCAATCCCATCATCACCATAGACCGTTTCTTCAAGTAAAGAAAGATTTTTCCCTTGGTAAAAGCGTTTTAGACCTCGATACAACTTCCACTTAACATCATGATTGGAGCCATAAAGATAGTTAATCGGGTGTTCGGTCAACTCAAGGTAGTGACTATTCTCATATTCAAAAGTAATCGTCATTAGATAATCACCAACTTTTGTGCACCAATAATTTCTTCTTGATGACTTTTTTGACCAACTAGAAAAAGCATGTCATTAAATTGTTTCTCACTAACGTACAGTAAACGAACTTCTCCAGCTGGCGGAACCATCCGTTTTAGGATACTTTCATATTTTTTACCTGCTGAACGATTGGGAACAATACGG